>QHOD01000145.1 GCA_003218615.1 Verrucomicrobiota bacterium | reverse complement strand
TCAAGCCAGAGATGCACCAATCCGTCGTCGAGCTCGGCACAGAAATTTGCCAGTCGATTGTCGATGCGCGTGCCCACGTGATCGAGCTGCGGAGCAGGCTCGCGGAACTCGCCGCCCACAGCGGGTTAAAGATCGCCTCCGTCGGCACGCATCCATTTTCGCACTGGCGCGATCAACTCATTACTCAAGGCGAGCGCTACAGCGAAATCGTCAAGGACATGCAGCAGCTGGCGCGCGCGAACCTTATTTTCGGATTGCACGTTCATGTTGGTATCCCAGATCGCGAGGTCGCCATCCACGTGATGAACCAAGCACGCTATTTTCTGCCCCACATTTACGCGCTCTCGGTGAACTCGCCGTTCTGGGTCGGCCAGGACACGGGCTTGAAGGGTTATCGACTGAAAGTGTTCGAGCGTTTTCCCCGCACCGGCATTCCCGATGCATTCGAGAGCCTTTCCGAGTACGAAGATTACTGCAAGCTGCTGGTAAAGACCGGCTGCGTTGATAACGCGAAAAAAATCTGGTGGGACATCCGGCTGCATCCATTCTTTGACACGCTGGAAATGCGCGTGTGCGACGCGCAATCGCGCGTGGCCGACACGCTCGCGATTGCGGCTTTGATTCAGGCCGTGATCGCCAAGCTGCACAAGCTGCTCCGGCAAAACATTACCTTCCGCGTTTATCGCCGCCGGTTACTGGATGAAAATCGCTGGCGTGCTTCGCGCTACGGTATCGACGGCAAACTGATCGATTTCGGCAAGGAAACGGAAGTGGAGACCCGCAGTTTGTTAAACGAATTGCTCGAGTTTGTCTCGACTGAAGTAAATGAGCTCGGCACCCAGAATGAGATGGCACACATTGAGCGGATCATGCGCGAAGGCACTGGCGCGGATCGGCAACTTGCTGTCTGGGAACGGACGCAGGACATGAAAACTGTCGTCGACCATATCGTCGCAGAAACGTACGAATGTCTGAACGTGTCGCAGGATGCCGCGATCACCGGTTAAATTCTTTGCCACGTCGAGTTGGCAGAGGCTGGAAGACATCTCTGCCACGTTTTCTGGAAAAAAAGACTTATTTAAACTCGCCGACGCGAAATCGCCGCCGCAAATATTCTGCAACGGCGGCTTCGTCAGGGTACTTAAAGACGATCATGCCATCTGTAATTGGAGCCGCAACGTACATCGCGTCTAAAACACGATTCTCGGTTTCCAAAAGCAATAAGCCTTGATTGTACTTGCGGGTTACCGCTGCGAATTTCTGGGCGTCCACAGGCATCAATGTGATAAGAACTCCCTTACCGTCGCGAGCCAACCGCAAATCGCTGACTGAACGAACCACCAGCAACGGATGCTTATCGTCGAACGTGACCCCGGTGGCAGCATCGCGACCTGCCGGTTTCATTGGAATCGAAGCGAAAATGCGAAACAGAGGAGTCTTCGGATCGGCGGGTTTAATCTCGGCGTCAACGCCTGCCCCGAGCACGGAAAAACAACAGCAGATTGCAAGAGCGAGTCTGGGAAATGTGCGCATGCGGATGAACCAGAGGAAGTTCAGCCACGGATCCACGAGGCGCAAGTGGCAGCCGACTAATTGTCGCTTTTTCTATTGGCTTTAATCGTTGTCTGGAACGCGACATGACGATTTGTGGCCGCTGCTGATCTGGCGCGGACGAACTGGGCGTACGCCTTGTTTTCCACGTATGGATCTTCATCGGCGGTTACTGCGTTCCAACGCAGATGCCCAAAATGCCGCCAGCAATCCAGGACGATCCCCCGATTGAATGGCTGCCCCTTGGCAGTGACAACAACGCAGTTGTTCTCGCGCCAATTCCCGACGTTTGATTCTCCCCAGTGGAGTTCGAGACTGTTGAGTTTCAGAGCATCGAGCGCGACGAGCAGGTCCTCCGCCCATTGGAAACAGTAGCCGCGTTTCCTGATGCCGTGATAGATAAGGAAATTATTAAAAATCGGCGTGCCGAACATGTGGTATTGCCGTTTCAGTTGGCTGACCGTGACATAAGCGCACTCTGCCAGCCGTGTTGCTTCTTCCGTTCGGACGCGCGGCGAAAGCGCGGCGATTTGCTTCGTCAGGGCGTTCGCGGCTGCCAGATCGCCGCTTGCCACTTGCAGCGCGGCGGTGCGCTGTTCTTGCTCGGCATCCGCAACGCTGGTCCACAGCGCGAAAAAGCCAGCCGCAATCGCGGAAAAAAGGCGGAGCAGTCGCCGACAAATGCGATCGTAGATCAACGCGTTCATTGATTCCCTAGGAGCGCCTTTGATCGCGCATACCTTCTTCGAAGACAAGCCCGCGAGTGGCTGCATCCCGCGCTGGATTAGAGATTCTTCGGCTGCGCTGTTGCGCCGCTTAGGTTACACCCCCAGTTTGCCTGTCCCTGATTTTCGCGTAACTCTGAACACCTTCTCATGCCCGACCGCGCTTATCTCCATCCGATTGACCCGGAACTGCTCCCCGGCGGGCGCAATGCGATCGATGTTTGTCTTCGATTGAAGCCGCAGGAGCGGATCACAATTATCACAGACACTGCTACGCGCGAAATCGCAGCGGCGCTCCAAAAGCAAGTGGAGCGCGTCGGTTCGGATTACAGTTTGTTTGTGCTGGAACATCACGCGCGGCGTCCGCTCAAGTACATGCCGGAACTCATTCTGGACGATCTGGCGCTCTCACAGGTGTCGATCTTCGCCGCGCAGTCGCAGCCCGGAGAGCTCACCGCTCGGACGCAAATGACCAGCGTGGTCAATAACCACCGCATCCGGCACGCACACATGGTGAATATCAACCGCGAAATCATGCTGGAAGGAATGCGCGCCGATTTCGTGAAAGTGGATGAACTCAGCCAGCGCCTGGTCGCGCGCGCGAGAGAGGCCAAGCGCATCACTTGCCGCACGGCCCACGGCACTGAATTGGAAGCGGAGCTCTCGCCGACACTCAAGTGGCTCAAGACCAGCGGGATCATCACTCGCGACAAATGGGGCAACCTTCCCGGAGGCGAAATCTTCACCGCGCCCATGAACACAAACGGCACATTCGTCGTCGATGGCGTGGTTGGCGATTATCTCTGCGAACGCTACGGAGATCTGCAATCGAACCCGCTCACGATCGAGATCGAAAATAATCGGATCCGATCGTTGCAGTCCGAGAACAAGGATTTGCGCGACGAATTTCGCGCTTACACCAGCACGGACGAAAACAGCAACCGCGTTGGCGAATTCGCCATTGGCACCAACACCGCTTGCACGCATGTGATCGGTCATATTCTACAGGACGAAAAAATTCCTGGCGTTCACATCGCGTTTGGTCATCCCTATGCCGAACACACCGGCGCGAACTGGGTGTCCAAAACGCACATTGATTGCGTCGGACGCGATTTCGACATCTGGTTCGACGGCGAGCAGGTGATGCGCGGGGGCAAATTTTTGGTATAGTGTTGCCGGATGATCGATGAGATGCGTAAACAACTCGCGCGCGTGCCCTTTGTTCCGTTCTCAGTTCGGACGTCCGATGGACGCGAGTATTCGGTGCCCAAGGTCGATCACGCCTACATCACGCCGCGCGGCAACCGAGTGATCGTTACCGACGACAAAGGCACTGTGGCCATTCTCGGGCCGCTCCATATCAACAGCGTGATCGAACAGCCGAACGGCGCCTAGTCCCAAGCGGGTCATTACAGTGGATCCGCAATTGCGCTCAATATTTAACGCCGCCTTCACGCCGGAGAAATACGCAGCGCTGGTGCGCTGCGTGAATGAAACCGAGAAATGGCCGGCCGATTTCCGAATTTCGGAGACGCCGATTTTTTTGACTCGTGAGTTTACAGATCAAGTAACGCGCGCGGCAAATGCGATTGTCGATCTTACACGGACGCCGGAATTCGCGCGTCACGCGGAGGACGCGATTCCTGAGGGCTTGGAAGTTCCCAATGAGTCGGGGCATCCGAATTTTCTGGTAGTCGATTTCGCAGTTTGCGCGGAAGACGGGCGGCTAGTCCCGCGACTGATTGAGCTGCAAGCCTTCCCGAGCTTGTTCGGTTTTCAATTGCTGCTTTTGCATTGCATGCGCAAAGCGTATCCGCCTATTCCCCGCAATTGGACTTCATCCTTCGGCGGAATCAAAGATGAAGCGTACATTGAGCTCTTGCGCAGAACGATCATTGCCGAATCCAATCCGGAAAATGTGGTTCTTCTTGAGATTGAGCCGGAAAAACAAAAAACGCGGATCGATTTCGCCGCCACGGAAACATTGCTCCACGTCAGGCCCGTTTGCGTGACCAAAATAAAAAGGCGCGGCCGCGACTTATTTTATGACCGCGATGGGCGCGAAGTCCGGATCGAGCGGATTTATAATCGAGTGATCTTCGACGAACTGATTCGCCGGCCCGATCTGAATCTGACGTTTCAGTTTCAGGATGATCTCGATGTGAAATGGGTTGGCCATCCGAATTGGTACTTCCGGATCAGCAAACATTCGCTGCCGTTTTTGAAGACTGAGCATACATCCCCCGCATTTTTCGCCGATGAATTTCCTGCCGCCGAAAAGATCGATAACTACGTTTTGAAACCGCTCTATTCGTTTGCCGGTCACGGTGTCGACATGGAACCGACACACGAAAAGATTTGCGCGCTGCAAAATCCACACGAGTGGATCGTGCAGAAAAAAATCGAGTACGCGGCGTTCGTGCCGACGCTCGATGGCCAGAAATCGAAAGCTGAGATTCGCATGATGTTTGTCTGGCCCGAAAATGGCGAACCGGTTCTCGTCAACAACCTGGTTCGAATGAGCCGGGGCAAAATGATGGGCGTCGATTTCAATGTCGACAAAACGTGGGTGGGCGCTAGCATCGCGCTGCATGCGTGAACAACGACGCACAGGCACGATCCGGTCTCTGGATGGTCGCCAGCCGGTTTGGAATTTTCCAATTCGAATCAAATCAGTTTTGATCCTGCCTCTATTCGGCGCATTAATCGTGGGACTGGCATATGGCGCTGATGACGCTGGTTTGGCGGCCAACGCTACCGATCAATTCGCTGTCGATCTTCACCGGCAACTCGCCACCGGCGATCACAATCTGTGCGTTTCGCCTTACTCGATCGAAATGGCATTGGCGATGACCTTCGCCGGTGCGGATGGGGAGACGCGCGATCAGATGTCGCGCGTGCTGCATCTTCCGAAGGATGGCGAGGCTGTTGACGCATCATTTTCATCTCTTCAGCGATCGCTTGAGGAAATGACCAGGAAAACGGCGGAGATTGCCACAGAATCCAAGGAGCACGGCGGGCCGAGCGAACCGATCACACTGGCGATCGCAAATCGGTTATTCGCACAAAGTGGTTACGATTTTCGGAGCTCATTCCTGGCGCTGGTCAAACAATTCTACGGCGCGCCCTTCGAAGCGCTCGAGTTCACTAAGAATGCTGACGAG
>QHOD01000144.1 GCA_003218615.1 Verrucomicrobiota bacterium | reverse complement strand
CGAGGTTGTCGCTGATTTCGTTAGTGCCGCCGAAAACACAATCGTTCGTCCGCGGAATCGCGTACATGAGGGGCGCATCGTCGGAGACAATCGCGCAAGTGAGATTGTCAATCTTGGGAACGATGGCGACCTGGCCGCGGTGCGGTTCAAGATCGACATCTTGAACGAGCTCACGGGCGCCGATGCCGGCGCAATTGATCACGAAATCGAATTCTCGGCTGACATCTTCGAGCTTTTCGAAGCGAACATTCGCGTTGATTTCGCCGCCGGCTTTCAAAAGTCGCGCTGCGAGATAATCGAGATAGATAGTGGTGTCCATGAGCGGAACGTTGAGCGCGAAACCGCTTGCGAACGCAGGCAGAAGTTCATCCCGCCGCAATCGTCGCGCGCCTAACGAGCTTGCCCAGTCGGGAACCGAGACGTCGGCGGTGCGGGAAAATTGGCGCAACTCGATCACCGAGACGCCTGTCCCCGAATCGCGGCTAAGATCGACGAGCACGTTGTAAGTCTCGAGCCCCCACGCAATCACTTTGTCTGCTGGTTCGGCGTCGTATGGGAACCAGAGTGCCGCTGCGGCTCCAGAGGTTGTTTGTTGGCCGGTTTCTTTCGCAAAAATCGCCGTGCGATATCCGCGCTCGGCAGAAACAACGGCGCACGTCAGCCCGCTTACGCCAGCCCCAACGATGGCCACGCTTTTGATCATCACGAATGATCTACGTGCAATGAGCCGCCACGTCATATAAAATGGCGCGGGATGGTTTCGCTGAATCAGGATGTTTTGACGGAGAAGGTGCTCGCGGGCGAGAGAATTTCAGCCCAGGAGGCGCTGGAATTATATCATTGGCGTCTGGAACAGCTGGGCGCACTCGCCAATGCACGGCGCGATTTGGCGAAGACGAAAAGCTACGACGGGCGCGGCGGCGAGATCGTGACCTACATTGTCGATCGAAACATCAATTACACCAACGTCTGCAATGTTTACTGCAAGTTCTGCGCGTTTTATCGAACCGAGAGAGACGAAGATCATTACGTGCTTTCGCTCGAGCAGATCGATCAGAAACTCGATGAGCTTTCAGCCGCAGGCGGGGTTCAAATTCTGATGCAAGGCGGCCATCATCCGAAATTGCCGTTCCGGTGGTATGTCGATCTTTTGCAGCACATCCGCGAAAAATATCCGCACGTCAACATTCACGGGTTCAGTCCGCCGGAGCTTCAGCATTTCGCGGAAACTTTCCGGATGCCGCTGCGTGAAGTGATCGCCGAATTCAAAAACGCGGGGCTTGGATCAATTCCTGGCGGTGGCGGCGAAATTCTGGTCGATCGTGTGCGTAAGAAAATTTCGCCACTAAAAATTAATAGCGATCGATGGCTGGAGGTGATGCAGATCGCGCACGAGCTCGAGTTGAGATCGAGCGCGACGATGATGTTCGGTCATGTGGAGACGATTGAAGAACGGATCGAGCATTTGCAGCGCATTCGCGACCAGCAGGACCGGAGCGGCGGATTCACGGCGTTTATCTGCTGGACGTTTCAACCGCAACACACTGTTTTGAAGGTGAAACACCCGACCGGGGTGGCGGAATATTTGCGAACGCAAGCGTTGAGCCGGATTTTTTTGGACAACATCGACAATGTGCAGAGCTCATGGGTGACGCAAGGGCCGGGCATCGGCCAGGTCGCGCTCAAATATGGCGCGAATGATTTCGGATCGGTGATGATGGAGGAGAATGTCGTGAGCAGCGCGGGAACAACATTTCGATTAAACGCGGCGCAAATTGAATCGCTGATTCGCGATGCCGGCTACGAACCGCGCCGGCGAAATAACTGGTACGAGCTTTTGAACTAGCACTGCAGTCGAGTCGGCCGTGGACAAGACGCCCCTGTCCGTGGAAAATCTCGCCTTGACGATTGCCTTCTTCTTTCCGATATAGCCGCCTGTTCCGCGTGGGTTTGTTTGCGCGGGACAGCGCTTCTTAACCTATGAGACATTTTTCCCGACGGATGCGCCCCCCGCTGTTTGTAATCTGGGTCGCGTTCGTGTGCGTACTGCCTGGCGCAATATCGGTCCGGGCCCAGGGTCCCGAAGTCCCACAGAGCGCTCCAATCATCCGGTCAATCGAGGTGCAGTACACGGGGCCCGTGATGGTGAGCAAGGAACGGATTCTCGCGCAAATGCGGACAAAAGTGGGCCAGCCATACTCCGATCAGGTCGTCGAGCAGGATGTTGAGGCTCTTTACAGGACCGGCGCGATTTTAAACGTTCGCATCTTCGCCGAGCCGGAAGGCGACGGCGTCAAGGTAACCGTGGCAGTGCAGACGCGTTCGATCGTGCGCGAAATCGTAATCGATGGAGCTGAACGCATCAAAGCGAAGAAGCTGCGCAAAGAAATCAAATTGAGACTGAACCAGCCAATAAATGAAGCGCAATTGGAGGAAGCGCGCCAAAAAATTATCGAAATTTATCAGGCACATGGCTTCACCGACATCAGCGCTCAATTTCGGGTCGATCCAATCGACGAGGCGCATGGGACTGCACGGGTCGTTTTCACCGTTAACGAGGGAGCGAAAGGGGCGGTGAGTCAAATCCGTTTCGAGGGGAACACGCATTTCAGCGACTGGCGACTGCGCAAGGAGATGAAAACGAAACGAAAAACGATCGTTTCGTTCATCGATAAATCCGGTCGGCTCGATGAAGCGCAGTTGCAACAGGATATGGATAAAATCCGCGAGTTTTACCAGGACCATGGTTATATCGACGTGGAAATTAAAGACGTGCGCAAGGAACGGGGTCCGAAGGGTCCGCTCGTCATCACGGTCGTAGTCGCCGAAGGCCCGCAATATCACGTGAACAAGCTCACGATTTCGGGAGAGAAAGTAGCGAAGGAAGAAAGTATTCGCACACTCTTAAAAATGAAGGAGGGCAGCGTTTATTCGCCAAAAACGTTGCACGACGACGCAAAGATGGTGGCCGATGCTTACGGCAGCGGTGGTTATGTCGATCTTGTGATTTCGCCGGAAGGGACGCCGGCCGGTCCTGCACAGATCGACGTGCATTATAAGATTGAGGAAGGCGAGCGCTCGTTTGTGGAGCGAATCAGTATTGTCGGTAATACGCGCACGAAGGATAAGGTCATCCGCCGCGAAGTTCTCATTGCGCCGGGAGATGTCTTCAACACCGTTCGCGTAGACACCACCAAGAAGCGTCTTGAAAACCTGGGATACTTTTCAAAAGTCGAAACCTATCCAGAAGAAACAGACATAGCCGGCCGTAAAGATCTTATGATTTTGGTGCAGGAGAAACGGACCGGGTCGTTCAGCTTCGGCGGCGGATTCAGCACCATCGACCAGCTGGTTGGGTTTGCGGAACTGACGCAAGGCAATTTCGATTTGTTGAACTGGCCAACCTTCACGGGGGGGGGTCAAAAATTCCGGTTGCGCGTTCAGTACGGCACGCAACGAAAGGATTTACTTCTCAACTTGACCGAACCGTATTTCCTCGATCGGAGGCTCTCGCTCGGCGGCTCGCTTTTTTTCACGGAAGCAGACTACCTGAGCTCACTGTATAGCCAGCGCAATTACGGGTTTTCGATCGAGGCGCGCAAGCCAATCAATGTATTTATGTACGCGAGCCTGGGTTATAGCCTGCAAGGCATCGATATTTACAATGTGAGCTCCAGCGCTTCGGTGGATATCCAGTCACAAAAAGGCTCGCAGACAGAGAGTAGAATCTTCACCAGTCTCGTATTTGATCGGCGTGACAATCCTTTGCTGACGAGAACCGGCCAACGAGTGAGCCTTTCGCCGTATGTGGCTGGCGGTTTTCTCGGCGGCGATACCCAGATCTACGGATGGGACCTCGAAGCGTCACAGTATTTCCATTTTCCCTTGGACCTGATCTTGCTCTTCAACGCTGAAATCGCGACTGTCAGTGTCTGGGACCAGCCGAGAACGCGTACCGTTGCAACTGAGGAGATTTCAAATGTCCCCATTTATGATCGGCTTTTTCTCGGCGGCTCAAACAACCTCCGGGGCTTCGACTACCGCGACGTCGGGCCGCATGACAGGTTTGGCGAACCTCTGGGCGGCAACAGCCTGTGGCGGCAAACGGTGGAGTTGACTTTTCCTATTGTCGCCAAAACGCGTGGCGCGATCTTTTACGATACCGGTTTCGTCAATGGTAAATCGTGGGCTTTTGGCTTCCATGATATCGCTTCCGATATCGGCATTGGCGTTCGCCTCGATTTGCCGATTGGTCCTCTGCGGCTTGACTATGGTATTCCGCTCCAGCGCGACAGCTCGACCACCCACGGCGGGAAGTTCAACTTCAGTGTGGGCTATCAATTTTGAACGAATATAAATGGTTGCAGTCTAACGCGGTTCCGACCACCGTTATCTCTGTCTTATGAAAAAACTTCTCTCTACAATCGTTACTTTGGCGCTGGCCTTGCCGATCGCGGCTTTTGCGCAAGGCACATTGAAAATCGGAACTGTCGATATGCAGCGCGCATTTAAGGAATACAACAAGACCAAGGACGCGGAGGCGAAAATGAAGGACGCTGCGACTGCCGCGCAGAAAGAATTTAATGATCGAGCGGAGTCCTATAAAAAGGCGCTAGATGAGGTCAATAACCTGAACAAGCAACTGGATGCTCCAGCGCTGAGTGCCGATGCCAAGTCGCAAAAGGCAAAGGAGCGCGACGACAAGATCGCCAACATCAAAAATATGGAGCGGGAAATGAACGACTTCCGTCAAACCCGCGAACGGCAATTGCAAGAGCAGCAGATGCATATGCGAGAAGGTATCGTGAAGGAAATCACCGACGTGGTGATGACGAAAGTCAGAGACAATAAAATGGAGCTGGTGTTTGACAAATCGGGCATGAGCCTGAACGGCGTCCCTGTTGTGATGTATGCCCCCGACAGCTTTGACTTCACGAATGACATTATGACCGTGCTAAATAAGCCAGGCCGCGCAAGTTCACTCGAGAAAACCTCGGCCGGTCCATCCCCGACTCCGGCAAGAGCTTCGAAACCTTAATCTAAGTTCGACAAGTCCGGAATACACGCGAGCAAAACTCGCGTGTATTTCTTCGTACAGGTGAAAGATAGCCGTACACGCCGGCCGGAAACATTTCGTAGGCGGTTGCAAACTGGAGAAATATCCGTTCGGAGCCCGGTTGTGTGTCGAACGCGATTTCGGTCAAAACAGTGCACGGCCATCATCCTTCTCGCGTTCTGTTCAGGGTCGCTTGCGGCGAATTGGCAGTCGACGATCAGCAAAGATCCGCCTGGAAATTTTCCGGAGCCTCGGCCTCTCCGTGCAACCTATCGCTTCGGATGGTCTGGATTCACTGCGGCTGCTGGCGACGTTCACTTTACAAAACCATCCGGTGATAAATTGCAGCTTGATGGAACAGGGCGGACGATCGGCCTCGTCCGCTTCTGGTGGAAACTGGACGCGAATTATCATTCGGTTGCCAATGCGCAAACACTGCACCCAATCGAAAGCCGACAAGCAGAGAATTATCGAGCAAAAGAAGTTGCCACGCATCTCACGTTTACAAATAACGGTGTAACTTCCGCACGAACAGATACCCAGGTCGGCGCTGTCGCAACAAAGACGCGCCAATTTGCTTTTCCCAATCTGTTTGATCTTCACTCGGCCATGCTTTATGTGCGGAGCCAGCCACTTAGAGAGCACAGCGTTGAGCGCGTGGTCGTTTATCCTGGGACCAATGCTTATGTTGCCACCATTACGGTGGTTGGTCGGGAAAAAATCTCGGTGCACGCCGGCACTTACGACGCGATAAAACTCGATTTGCAACTCAACCGGGTCGGCAAGCATCTTGAGTTGGAACCGCACCGGAAATTTCGCCGCGCCACGATCTGGGTCTCGGATGATAGCAACCGAATTCTGCTTCGCATCGAAGCACAAATTTTTGTCGGGACAGTTTTCGCTGAACTACAGTCGGTGCACTTCGATAGCGCGAAGTCGTGATACTGTCACGGTTGCAACCCACTGAGAATTCCCGGCCCCTATTCAGGAATCCACTCACCGTGTACCGGTGGCTGTGGCCGAGGACGCGCAGGCAGACGCGACGGATTGTAGATCGGTGCGCGTGCGCCCGGCAACAATCGAAGCGCAGCAAGCGTTTCCAGATCCAGCCGGCCTGTCACCGGAAGTCCCGTCCGCGCTTGATAGGCGCGCAGCGAAAATTCCATTGCCGGTCCATAGGCTCCGTCGATGGTCTCTCGAAAGAGACCGCGACGCGCCAGCGCTATTTGTGCGGAGAGTACCACGTTGCGTTGCACATCGGACGGGGCAGTCTCGTAGGGAGTTCCAGCAAGGAGTCCTCCTCCTGCTGAACTGCCAGAAGGCACGAGATTAGACGGATAGAGTTGTCGATCTTCCGGAGCGTTGGCAAGAGGCTGGTCTGGCGGGGGAGGCACCGCGGCGGTGTCGCTGGGAGATTTCTCGCCCAGATCGCGTGCCCCAGGGCCAGGGGATGAGGTAGGCTTTGCGGCCGGTTGTGTAGAGGCAGAAGAATCAATTTTAAGCGAACGCAGCGTTTCCGTATTGAGCTCACCGGTTATCTGGAGCCCATTGCGAATTTGATAGCGGCGAATCGCGGCAGTCAGAGTTGCATTCGTTTCGCCGGTAATCTCGCCATAATAAAAGCCCTGGTCCTTTAGCGCCTGCTGCACGCTTTCGATGATTTGGTCCGCTTGCACGAGCACAACCAATCCAAGGAAGATCAGCGCCGCCACTTTGGCCTTCATTTCGATGTTATTTTGACGCCGCTTCTTTTTTGCTTATTCAGCGCGTTTCCGGACCTGTCGCTGCCAGGGTTGACTGACGCTGCAATACTGCATCGCGATAACGCAAGATCCCGTCGCTAACGGCGGCGGCGATTTCCTCGCGATAATCTTCGCTCGCCAGCTTGGAAATATCTTCTTTGTTGGTAAGAAATCCTCCTTCAATCAAAACAGCCGGCGAAGTCACGTTGGCGATCACAAAAAATTGTTGCGGCTTTATCCCGCGATCGAGAGCTCGCGTCCGCGCGACTAGGGCCTCCTGAATGAAACCGGCCAGATTTTGACTTTCAAGATTGGGCGATTCGGAAAGACCTCGCCACAAGAAAGGCAGCCACGAAGCCAGGAACGAGCCCGTGGTGATTTGACGGGCGGCATAATAGGTCTCTACGCCAGTGGAAACCGGCCGGTTATCCTCGTTGAAATGAATGCTGACGAAAATACAATCCCTTACCCGGTTAGCGAAGGCTGCACGATCCGCCAGCGAGACATACGTATCGCCCAGACGTGTCATTGCGGTCGCAATTCCCTCCGCCTCCAATAATCGATCGATTCGCCGCGCCACGTCCAGAGTCAGGTCTTTTTCCAAGACGCCGCCGCACATTGCGCCGGAGTCTTGCCCGCCGTGACCGGGATCAAGAACAACCACCGCGAAAGGCTTAGGGCTTGGCGAAGGCTGTTGCGCTGCTCTGGGTCTTGCCGTGGGTGCCGGTTTCGAGGTCCGCTCCATCCAGATGAAAGACGCGATCATGAGCAACAAGGCTAAGAACGCCAGTATGCTCCGAATCTTTTGTCTCATGCGTCTTCGAGCGAACATCTCTCTCCATATCTTATTCGTTAATCAAAGCGCGTAAGTCCTTATCCAATAACGGCCGATAACGAATTGCCCTGCCAGCTTCGCGCTCAAGTATCCCCGCTTCGATGCCGGTATGCGCGAGTTGTTCCTGTCGATATTTGGTAACGGCTGCGCGCTCGGGGAGTTCCTTTGCATCGGTTGTCTGTAAAGCCATGTGCCCGATGCTCCATGCGTCGAGCGCGGATTTCAGCGCCGTTTCAAAACTGGCTCCCGGCGTATGTTCCGTTTTGAGGAATGCTTCCATCGACTCTCTCGATTGCCGTGTCCCGCTAAGCACCGCGAAATCCTGGCGTGCCTGCGCAAAGGTGGCGCCGTTGGTTGCAATCTCACCGTCGTACTCCACGCGCAGGAACAAATCTGCCTCGGGCCGTTCGCCCACCTCTGCAAAAAGCATCCGCGCCAGATAGGGTGCGCCATAAACCTGTTCGAAGGCCCCTTTCATCAGCGGACTAAGCGAATAGTGCACCAGCCGTCGCAGCGAAACATCCGCCGCGGAACGAGTGAAACCTTCTGTGCTGGCCAGTTCGATCGCCGCCATCCGTAACCGCTCGATATCTCCCGGATGACCGATCGCACCCATTGCGATCCGGTCGTAAATCTCGAAAATCTTCTGCCGCGTCTGTCCGAGCGTGAGAAATAAAATACCGTCGCGATAACCGAGCGCCGCGATCGGACTGCCCGGGGCGAGTTGCGCTTCGATGTACTCGCGACGGTTAGCGATCGCCTCAACCCAACGATACGGTTCCTCGATCATGCAACCGTTTCCTTGAAGACGGCAGCGATTTTGCGCTCCGGCAACGTGGTGATGCCTTGGCGCGATACAATCTTAATGAGCGGATAAATCTTCCCGCCGCGGTCCACGCCGCCAGTGGATGTGTCGGACTCTGCGGCTGTATCCAGTGCGCGCAATGCAATCGATACCGCCTCGTCTTCGCTCAATTTTCGCAGCGGCTTTGCGCCCCAATTATTTTCGTAATAAAGAATCCCACGCACGGCAGGCGATCCCGACCCGGTTGCAGCGTAATCGGTTGCTTCAAACTGCGCTCCCATTGCATCGTAAAAATAAAGTCGTGCCTCGGGTTTTGGATGAGAATTGTAGGTCGCGAAAATCGGGACCACTACTCCGACGCCTTGCATGACGAAGCCGAAATTGTCCCGCAAGAGCTTGGACAACGCCCGCACTTTCCCGTCGACGCTCATTTCCTGTAACTGTGTCCGGCGAAAGTATTGGAATGAATGTTCGAGTACGCGCGCCATTTCCCAGGCCGTCGCGGGCACGCCAGCAATAGCCATGATCGAATGGCGATCGATTTCCAAGACTTTGTCGGCACGATCGTAGACAACCGTGGTGCCCGCCGTCGCGCGTCGATCGCCCGCCACCAGCACGCCGCCGGAAAATTTGAAAGCAAGAATTGTAGTCGCCTCTGTCGGCTGGAAGGATTTTTGTTGAGGCGTCCCACCCTGTGGCGCTGGATTAAAAGCCGCTGCTGGAGCAAGCAGGCCCTTGCGCCGCAGCAGCGCGGGAAAATCGTCTGCCGTGCCAGAAAAATTCTGGTCAAACGCCACCGGGAACGACTCCATTATTGGCCGGTGCGCTGGCGATAGCGCTTGGATTGATTGGGATCGACCTTGCGCATTTTCTTTAAGAGATCCTTCGTGTCGGGCCGCGATACGTCCGGCGAACGTGGGCCACCGCCATCGCCTTGTTTAGGGCCCCACGGAACTGGATCGACCGGCTTTTGGATACGCTCAGGCATAAAAAAATTTAAGGGCAAATATTGGAAAGGCAAGCTGCGCGCTTGTAGTCGACTCGCTCTGCGAGGCGCCGCGCTGATGTGTTTAATACCCGCGGGTCGCGCGTCTTAGAGCGACGCTGCTACAGCCACACGCTTGCCAGACGAAGTCGCTAATGGCAAAGTTTGGCCCGATGAAGTCAGTTGCTATCTTCCTTGCAACGCTTTTTTTGAGCTTCGCGCTCCTTTCGGCTGTTTCTGCTCAGACGCCCTCGCCGACGGCCCCAAACTCGCTCGACGCGGCCCAACTTGAAGCATTGGCCAAAAAAATGGACGAGCAGAACGCAAAGATCGACGCGCTCTCTCAGGAAATCCTCAAACTGGAGCAGCAGCTTTCGCACATCCGTCCGG
>QHOD01000143.1 GCA_003218615.1 Verrucomicrobiota bacterium | reverse complement strand
GCAGTCGACGTTGCGCGATCGCGTGACAGAACAGAAACGCGAGGCGCAATTGCGAGACGAATTGTGGACGCGTATCGCACGCTGCTTTCCGGGAGCAAAACAAAACGGCGACGCAGAACATCGGCTGGCGAATATACTCAATGTCAGTTTCATGGGCGTCGATTCTGAAACCATGTTGATGGCGTTGGATCTGGAACACGTTTGCGCGTCGAGTGGGTCGGCCTGCATGGTTGGCTCCGTCGTCGCGTCGCATGTGTTGCTCGAGATGGGTTTGTCAACGGATCGAGCCAGCTCGGCCGTTCGTTTTTCACTGGGTAAATGGACGACTGCGGAAGAAATCGCTAATGCTGGCGAAGTACTTGAACGGATTGCAAGACGACTAAACAAAGCCGATAGCACATATGCCGTCGCTTAGGCAGCTGCAATTCGTTTTTGTAGGGCAACCGCGCAGGTTGCCATCTGCGCGTTTGGCAGGCGGTGCGCCTGCCCTACAACTCTTTCATCGTCGTAATTTCGATCTTGAATCCAAAGCGCGAGAGCTTTTGCGAATGAACGACGCGGGTAAGATCGCAATGGCTGTCCGCGTGGAGTGGAATGGGCGTCTGCAAACTTGTGCCGGTCGAGCCGACTATCGCTCCAAATTAATCCTATTAAATCCGCAGCTTGTTCATCATCCAGGCGAGATTGATCGCACGCTTCGCCACGAACTCGGACACATTCTCGCCCAATTTCGCGCCGGCCGGCGCCGGATTCTGCCCCACGGCATCGAATGGCGGAAGGCTTGCACCGACCTGGGAATCGCCGGCGAAAAGCGCTGTCATAATCTTCCGTTTCCAGTAAAGCAACGCGCTCGCAAATACCTCTACAGATGCCCAAATTGTCGGCGTGATTTTCCTCGCGTGCGCCGGGTGAAACGTGCGGCCGCTTGTTTGGCATGTTGCCGCGCCCATAACGGTGGAGCATTTGATGGGCGCTTTCGACTGCGTCTTGTAGAAAGCGCATCGTTGTAGCGGGGTTCACCGCAGCGAACGCCTCTACAAATCCGAGCCGTCGCCCTTCGCCGCTTTCTGCCCGCGTAATTTCGCCTGGATGAACATGTCGATGTTGCCATCCATGACATCTTGCACATTGCTCGTTTCCGCGCCGGTACGGTGATCTTTCACCATCTGGTACGGCTGAAAAACATACGAACGGATTTGGTTTCCCCACGCGATGTCGCCCTTTTCGCCATATTGTCGATCAATCTCGGCGCGTTTCTTGTCTTCCTCGATTTCGTAGAGCTTCGCTTTCAACATTTTCATCGCCAGCTCACGATTGCGTCCCTGGCTGCGCTCGGCCTGGCAGACGACGACAATTCCGCTCGGCTTGTGGAAGATGCGCACAGCGGTCTCCACTTTGTTGACGTTTTGCCCGCCCTTGCCGCCGCTGCGAAACGTGTCGATCTCCAGATCGGCTGGATTAATTTCAACCGGCGCGGTATCGGCGATTTCCGGAACAACATCGACACTGGCGAACGAAGTGTGTCGTCGTTTGTTTGCATCGAACGGTGAAATGCGCACCAGCCGATGCACTCCGCGTTCGGTCTGAAGGTGTCCGTACGCGTAGTCGCCGCTCACGAACAGCGTCACGGATTTAATGCCAACCTCTTCGCCTTGTTGAATATCCACTGTCTGTGATTTGAAACCACTTCGCTCAATCCAGCGTTGATACATCCGTAACAACATGTCCGCCCAATCGCACGACTCGGTGCCGCCCGCGCCAGAATGAATCGTGAGAAATGCATTGGCGCGATCGTTTTCGCCGGAAAGAAACTGGCGCAGCTCGAATTCGTCCAGCTTACGAATCAGAAAAGCGTGTTCGGCCGCGACCTCGTTCTCTGCGTGAGCGCGCCCAGTCGGATCGCTCTCTTCCGCGGCCAGTTGTTGTAATGCACTGAAGTCCTCAATTTGACGCTCCAACTCTTGAAACGGACTAATGAGCGAGCGTAATCGCGAGACTTCCTCGACATCTCTCTGAGCGCGCTCGCGATTCGACCAGAAATCGGACGCGGCCATACGCCCTTCGATTGCCGCTAGATTTTTCTGGAGTTTTTCGACGTCAAAGAAACCTCCGCAATTCGCGGACGCGGGATATTAGATCCTCAGCAGTAGGGGTCGCAAACTCCTTAGCCATATGCATAGGATAATTACGCCTTCCTGAGATGCAACGAAATCCCAATCCATCTCCGGCGTTGCGACGGAGAAGAGCCACCTCTACAGTTGCCGCTTATGCCCTACAAAGACATCGCGCCACCACCTGGCGAAAAAATTTCGATCGAGAAGGAACAATTGCAGGTGCCAGATCAACCGGTTATTCCTTTCATCCGTGGAGATGGCACTGGGCCGGACATCTGGGCCGCGAGTGTGCGCGTATTCGATGCTGCGGTCGACAAGGCGTTTAGCGGGAAAAAGAAGATCGCCTGGTTCGAGGTTTTCGCAGGCCAGGCAGCAAAGGACAAATTCGATGAATGGCTGCCCGATGACACCGTCGAAGCGTTCCGCGAATTCTTAGTTGGCATTAAAGGGCCGCTGACGACACCGGTCGGCGGCGGGATTCGCTCGCTCAACGTCGCGCTGCGCCAACTTCTCGATCTTTTCGTTTGCCTACGGCCGGTGCAGTACTTCAAAGGCGTCCCCTCGCCCGTTAAGCATCCGGAAAAAGTAAACATGGTGATCTTCCGGGAAAATACGGAAGACATTTATGCGGGCATCGAGTACGCGGCGGGCACGCCCGAAGCACAGAAGATTCTCGATTTTCTCCAGAAAGAATTTCCGAACCAGTTTGATAAAATCCGCTTCGGCACGAAGCAGAAAGCAGCGGATTTCTGGAAAAAAGTGGGTGCACCGGAGGGAAACGAAGTTTGCGTGGGAATCGGCATCAAACCGGTCAGTCGCGCAGGCAGCGTCCGCTTGATCCACAGCGCGATTTCCTACGCAATCAAGAATCGTCGCAAGAGCGTGACACTGGTGCACAAGGGCAACATTATGAAGTTCACCGAAGGCGCATTTCGCGATTGGGGTTTTGAGATCGCCAAGAAATATTTCGGCGCCGAGGAAATGGACGGCGGTCCCTGGTGCAAAATTCCCATGGGCAAACCGGGCGCCGGCATCGTGATCAAAGACGCCATCGCCGATATCACGCTCCAACAGGTATTGACACGCCCGGAAGATTTCGACGTTATCGCGACGCTTAATTTAAACGGCGATTACTTGAGCGACGCGCTGGCCGCGCAAGTTGGCGGAATTGGCATCGCGCCCGGTGGAAACATTAATTACATCACCGGCCACGCCGTTTTTGAAGCGACTCACGGGACCGCGCCGAAGTACGCGAACCAGGACAAGGTCAATCCCGGGTCCGTAATTCTGTCGGGCGAAATGATGTTCCGTTACATGGGCTGGACGAAAGCGGCCGATTTGATTCTCAAAGGACTAAAGGGCGCGATCGCGAGCAAGCGCGTTACCTACGATTTCGCGCGGTTGATGGATGGCGCGACCGAAATCAAGTGTTCACAATTTGGCGATAATGTGATCGAACACATGTGAGTCGAGAGTAGTAAGAGATTCCCCCGCCACCCAGGTAGAGCGATTGACCTTCGTCGCCCGTTGAAGTTAGCTAAGCCGATGCCTTCCTCTTCGCTCTGGCAGCGTTTTCAGCAATATTTTTTGCACTACGGCCATCTCGATCTTTCCATCGACATCAGCCGAATGAAATTTCCAGACGACTTTTTCCAGAGAATGCAGCCGCGGATCGAAAAGGCATTCGCGGCGATGCAGGAGCTGGAGTCGGGAGCAATCGCTAATCCCGATGAGAAGCGCATGGTAGGCCATTACTGGCTCCGGAATCCAACGCTTGGGCCAACTGCAGAAACTCGTGCGGAGATCGAGGGAACGATCAAACGCATCAAGACCTTTGCGGCGGATGTTCACGCTGGAAAAATCGCTACCGAAAATGGAAAACGATTCGAGCACATTTTGCTCATCGGGATTGGCGGCTCGGCGCTCGGACCGCAATTCGTGGCGGACGCGCTCGGTTCAAAGCGTGATCCAATGGACATCTATTTTTTCGATAACACCGACCCGGATGGCTTTGATCGCGTTTTCGACAAGATCGACAAGTATCTGTCGCAGACGCTCGTTGTTGTCGTCTCCAAATCTGGCGGGACAAAGGAAACGCGGAATGGAATGCTCGAGGCGGAAGCAAAATTCAAAGCGAAGGGGCTTCAGTTCGGCAAACACGCGGTCGCTGTGACTGGCGTTGGAAGCGAACTGGACACGTTGGCCGAAAGGAATAATTGGCTCGCTCGATTCCCCATGTACGATTGGATTGGCGGGCGCACTTCGGTGATGAGCGCGGTTGGGCTTCTCCCGATGGCGCTGGAAGGCTTCGACATCGACAATTTTCTCGCCGGTGCGGCGGCGATGGATGAACGGACGCGCGTACCAAATGCGGCGGAGAACGCCGCGATGCTTCTGGCCCTGGTGTGGTATTACGCCGGCAATGGCAAAGGCGAGAAGGACATGGTGATCCTTCCCTATAAAGACCGGTTGGCGTTATTCAGTAAATATTTGCAGCAGCTTGTGATGGAATCTTTGGGAAAAGAAAAGGATCTCGACGGAAATATCGTGCACCAAGGCATCGCCGTTTACGGCAACAAAGGCTCGACGGATCAGCATGCTTACGTGCAGCAGTTGCGGGACGGCGTCCTGAATTTTTTCGTGACTTTCATCGAAGTACGCAAAGATCGACCCGCCTCCGCCAAGGCTCCGGCGCGGCGGGCATCGGCGGCTTTCGAAGTCGAGGATGGCGTCACGAGCGGCGATTATCTTCAGGGTTTTTTGCGCGGCACGCGAAGTGCGCTGTATGAGAGTGGCCGCGAATCAATCACGGTGAGCATTCCAGAAGTGAACGCGTTTAACATCGGTGTCTTAATCGCGCTCTATGAACGTGGGGTGGGCTTCTATGCCTCGCTGGTCAATATCAATGCCTATGATCAACCTGGCGTCGAGGCCGGGAAAAAAGCCGCGACCAGATTGTTGCAACTCCAAAAACAAGTGCGCGAAAAACTCACCGTTCGCAGCGGAAAAACCGCTGAAGAGATTGCGCACTCCATCGACGCCGACCCGGAAGATGTCTTTCATGCGCTGCGGCACCTGGCGAGTAATGATCCGCGTATCCGGCTGATCGCGGGCGAAGACGCAGTCGACGATAAGTTTTCGCTCAACGAATAGCCGATTAATTGAGCGCAAATATGGCAGGTGCAACTCCGCAAAATCGAAATAACTCCCTAAGCGTTCCGTGGAGTGACACGGTTCGCTTTATCCGGCAGCTCACTCACGATCTGCGTAACCATTTAAATGCGATTGAACTGCAGGCGACTTACATCAACGAACTGGAAGAAAATCCCAACCTCAGGAGCGAGATCAAGCGCTTGCGCGAAATGATTTCGCGACTGACCTCGGCCTTACAAAAGCTTTCGAGAAGCCTGGGTGATGTGAAACCCAATTTGATCGCCTACCGGGCCGCTGATTTTGTGGACGATTTGCGCAAGAAAATCGCCCAGGAGTTCCCGGACTCAAGCAACGAAATCGTCTGGAACGTGCAACCGAACGAAGGGGTATTAGATGTCGATCCTCAAATGTTGCAGCATGCATTCATCGAGCTTTTTGCAAACGCTTTCCAGCACGACCGCGGAGCAGGCGAGCTTATTGTGACAGCCAGGATCGATAAGAACCAATTCATCTTCACGTTGGATGAACCAAAAACGCGATTTGAGTTGTCCACTGAAAACTGGGGACGTGAGCCACTTCGAAAGATCGGCCACGAGCATTATGGCGTTGGACTAAACCGCGTGCGCGTTATCATGGAGGTCCACGGTGGCGAAATGCATGCCCGGTATGATTCGAAAACCGCAAGGCTCATTACGATGCTCATGCTGCCATTGTCGCGTCAAGGCGGTTGAGCTGTCGCGCACCGTCATTTTGGGCGACTGGAGCAACCACGTAATGCGTAGTATGGGGGCAACTCTTTGAAATGAAACCAGAGAACCGTCGCATTCTGATCATTGACGACGAACGGCCGATTCTTATGACGCTCGAGGCGCTTCTCCGGCGTCATGCTTATCAAGTCGACACTGCTCCCACCGCGTCCCAGGGATTGAAGTTGCTGAAAACGAAATCTCCCTCGCTCGTTTTGCTCGATCTTCAATTACCGGACGCAGAAGGTTTGCAAACGCTCGATAGCATTAAGACCGACTCACCGGAGATGCCGGTCATCATTTTGACCGCGCACGACACATTGCACAACGCGATCGAATCGATTAAGCGCGGCGCTTATCATTTCATCAGCAAACCATACGCGCCCGAAGAATTGCTCAGCTTAATAGAGAAAGCTTTGGAAAAGCAGTCACTTCTACGCGAGACGGAAAAACTCCGGCAAAAAACAGAGCAACTCGAAAAGCGTCTGGAGATCGCCGAGACACGGCTCACACCGATTTTCAAAAGCAAGCCGATGCAGGAGATCGACGAATTGATCACTGCGATGGCGCCTTCCGAAGCAAACGTGCTCATCGTGGGCGAGAG
>QHOD01000142.1 GCA_003218615.1 Verrucomicrobiota bacterium | reverse complement strand
TAATGATCTGAAAAGATCGACAATTCTTTTCGCAATCCGCACTCCGGCAACGTGCTTTCGGCGCGCCCGACGGTCGCGCCCTACCTTGCCATGGACGGGGCGACGCGTAGCTTCGTGACATGCGCAAAGTACTGAAATCAGACAAGCGACCTTTTGAAATTAAGCCGCAACAGGAATCGGTCTGGATTTGCATGTGCGGTCTTTCCAAGAACCAGCCGTTCTGCGACGGCTCGCACAAGACCACTCGCGAAGAGGAAGAGGGCAAAACGTATGAGTACGACGCGGAAGGACATCGACACGAAATTTAAAGCTCGACAGATGCAAGGTCGGCATTAGTCTGTTTAGCAATGAGCGTTGAGATCGTCTATTCGACAGATGTGACGAATGGAAGGCAGCTTGCCTCCACGTCGGCGCTCGTAGTCTGGCGATAAAAAGCGACCGTTGCTCGACGGGACGCTGATTGTCTTTCTCTCAACGGAGAGATCTCGTCGTCGCGTCCATGCAAATAACCAAACGCTTCTAACTTATATGCTGATTGTAATGAAATCGAGCGCCACGGCGCACGAGACCGATGCGGTGGTTGACATCATCGAGACGATCGGTCTGCGCCCGCATCCGATGCCCGGAGCGACGCGCACCGCCATCGGCATCACAGGCAACGAAGGTCCCGTCGATGGCCAGCGTTTCGAGAATCTGCCGGGCGTCGCGGAAGTCATCCGCGTCACCAAGCCGTACAAGTTGATCACGCTCGATTTGCGCCCTGACAAAACGATCGTGCGCGTCGGCGATGCCACGATCGGTGGCAGCGAGCTGGCGATCATCGCCGGGCCGTGTGCAATCGAAAGCCGGGTGCAGGCCTTCGCGGTGGCGGAAGCGGTGCAGCGGAGCGGTGCGCGTTTTTTCCGCGGCGGCGTGTGGAAACCCCGTACTTCCCCTTACACGTTTCAAGGATTGGGCGATAAGGCGTGGGAAATTATGAGGGAAATCCGTGACGCGTTCGGATTAAAGATCGTCACCGAAGCCGTCGATGAGTCTCACGTCGATCTTATCGAAAAGCATGGCGACGTAATTCAAATTGGCGCGCGCAACATGCAGAATTTCTCGCTTCTCAAGCGGGCTGGCCGGTCAAAGCTGCCTGTGCTGCTGAAGCGCGGGATGGCCGCAACGCTCGAGGAGTGGTTACTCGCAGCCGAATACATCATGGCTGAAGGCAATTATAACGTCATCCTTTGCGAGCGAGGCGTTCGCACGTTTGCGCAACACACACGCAACACGCTCGACCTCGCGGCAGTGCCGGCGATCCGCCGGATTTCACATTTGCCGGTAATCGTGGATCCCTCCCACGGCACTGGCACCGCGTATATGGTCACGCCGCTTGCGCGTGCCGGGATAGCAGTTGGAGCAGACGGCCTTATGATCGAAGTCCACAATCGCCCCGAGCTCGCTCTTTCCGACAGCGCCCAAGCGCTGACTCCCGCGGAGTATGCGCAGCTTATCGAGGAAGTTCACGCCATTCGCAGCACCATGGCGCCGATGCAAAAACAGGTCGTGAGCACAAACTGATCACCTAAGAAATCGGAATCGATGGTCCTGATTATCGACAACTACGACTCCTTCACTTACAACCTCGCGCAGTGTTTCGGCGAACTGGGATGCGAGCTTCTCGTTAAACGAAATGATGAGATCTCAGTTAATGAAATCGCAACGTTAGCGCCACAGCATATCTGCATTTCGCCCGGCCCGTGCACGCCGCGGGAAGCAGGCATTAGCAAGGAAGTCATCCAGCGCTTCGGCCGTCAGATTCCGATTCTGGGCGTCTGTCTCGGTCATCAATGCATCGCGGAAGCATACGGCGGAAAGGTGGTCCGTGCTTCCCGCCTGATGCATGGAAAATCATCCATAATCAGGCATAACGGGAGCGCGCTTTTTTCGAATCTGCCGAACCCGTTTGAAGCGGGGCGATACCATTCACTCGTTGTCGAGCGAAGCTCATTTCCCGGGTGTCTCGAGATCACCGCCGATAGCGATGACGGCGAAATCATGGCGTTGCGCCATCGAGAATTTCCAGTCCAAGGCGTGCAATTTCATCCCGAGTCAGTTCTCACCCGGGACGGCCAAAAAATTCTTGAGAGTTTTCTTTCCTGTTCCACACACCGATGAAAGCGCAGCTCACTCCGACTCTGGATGAGTTCTCTCAGCTCGCGGAGCGCGGTAACGTCATTCCGCTCTTCGCAGAATTCATCGCCGACCGCGAAACGCCGGTATCGGCGTTCAGGAAACTCGATAACGGCGGTTACAGTTTTCTCTTTGAATCGACTGAGAAAAATGACGTGTCGGGACGATTCTCGTTCGTCGGAATCGAACCCCGTCTCGTTATCCAAAGTTACGGCCGGAAAATCCAAGTAATCGCCCAGGACACCGAACAGTCCTTTGAGACCGCGACCGATCCGCTCGACGAGATCCGCAAATTAATGGCGGCTTATCGGTTCGTCTCGCACCCGAAATTGCCGCGTTTTGCGGGCGGCGCTGTTGGTTTTCTCGGTTACGAAGCGATCAATTTTTTCGAACCGAAAGTCCCAGTCGCGCACGCTGACGATCTCCAATTGCCCGAGATGCTCTTCATGATCCCAACCAGCCTCCTCATTTTCGATCATCGGCTGCGAAGTTTGAAAATCGTCGTGAATGCATTTCTTGAGGATGATTCGCCGGAAGCGGTCTATGCGCGAGCTGCTGAATCAGCTGACGCGATCATGCATCGGCTCGCCCAGCCCGCCGAGCTTCCACTCGTTTCATCTGAAGAGTGCGAAACGCAATCGGTCCGCAGCAACTTCCGTCACGACGAGTTTGAGCGCGCGGTTGAGCAGGCGAAAGAATACATCCGCGCCGGCGATATTTTCCAAGTCGTTCTATCCCAACGTTTCGAATCCGATTTCAATGGGGACCCGCTCGATTTTTACCGATGTCTGCGTTTTATCAATCCTTCGCCGTACATGTTCTGCCTCAAGTTCGCCGATAATTTCGCACTTGTCGGCAGCTCGCCGGAAATGCACGTCCGCCTGGTTGGCGATCTCGTCGAGATTCGCCCGATCGCAGGAACCCGTCCGCGCGGCGCCACAATTCCACAGGATGAATACAATGCCGCCGAACTCCTCGCCGATCCAAAGGAGCGCGCCGAACACATCATGCTTGTCGATCTTGCGCGCAATGACGTTGGCCGCATCGCCGATTTCGGCTCGGTGCGCGTGACTGAAACGATGGGAATCGAGCGGTACAGTCACGTCATGCACATCGTCTCGAATGTCACTGGCCGTTTGCGCAACGGCTGCACCGCATTCGATGTAGTAAAATCGACGTTTCCAGCGGGCACCGTTTCCGGCGCACCGAAAATTCGGGCGATGCAAATTATCAGCGAGCTGGAAAAAACACGCCGTGGCTGTTACGCGGGCGCGATCGGCTATTTCGGATTTGATGGGAACGTCGATTCATGCATCGCATTGCGGTGCGCCGTATTAAAAAACGGGAAGGCATACTTTCAAGCCGGTGCTGGGATTGTCGCTGACTCCGAGCCGCGCTTGGAATTCGAGGAAACAGTGAACAAGGCGCGTGCAATGTCGAAAGCTCTCGCGATGGCTGTGAAAATGGGACGGTCGTCTCCTCGGCGCCGTTGATTCCAGCCATGCAAGTAAACGACCTTCAGAAAATCACGTTGCGCCTGATGCGCGGCGAGAACCTGAGCCGGGTTGAAGCCGGGCTTTTTCTCAGCGCGCTGATTAATTCCGATGTTACTGACGCGCAGATCGCAGCCGCACTCGCCGCGCTGACCGTTAAAGGGGAAACCGTGGACGAGCTTGCCGGCATGGCCGAAGCGATGCGAGAGCGCGCGGTTCAGCTGCGCTCGCGGCATGACCGTTTCATCGACACCGCCGGAACCGGGTCGAGCGCAGCGAAAACTTTCAACGTCTCGACGGCGACAGCATTCGTCATTGCCGGCGCCGGATTACCCGTCGCGAAGCATGGCTCGCGTGCTGCGACATCGCATTCCGGCAGCGCCGATGTGCTCGAGGCGCTCGGTGTGAATACGGCTGCTTCAACCGCAACCGTGGAGCGATGTCTCAACGAGAATGGAATCTGTTTTATGTTTGCGCCACTCTTTCACGGCGCAACGGCTCGCGTCGCGCAAGTGCGGCGTGAACTTGGCGTGCACACCACATTTAACCTGCTTGGTCCGTTAACGAATCCCGCACGCGCTCCGTTTCAGATTTTGGGAGTTTGGCATCGTTCCCTGCTCGATCGCGTCGCATCGGCGTTCGCTCTTCTCGGTGCGAACAAAGCGTGGGTAGTGCACGGCGCCGACGGCCTCGATGAAATAACTCTGACGGGCGACACTTTCGTCGCGACCTGTTCCGCCAGCTCCCATGACATGCCTAACGTGGAAACATTCACAGTTGCGCCAGAAGATTTCGGGTTAGAACGCCGATCCATCGATGGACTTCGCGGCGGCGGACCGCTCGAGAATGCACAGCTGATCCGCGCGATTCTTCACGGTGATAGAAACGGACATCTCTCCGTTGCACGCGATCTCGTGATCATAAATGCCGCGGCTGCGCTCTTCCTGTCAGGGTTTTCGCAGGACCTTCGTCAAGCAGCGGTAATGGCGCGCGAAAGCATCGACAACGGATGCGCGGCATCAAAGCTGGATGTTCTGATTCGAGAGACAAATCGCAAACAATGAGCAGAAATTTTCTCTCTGAAATCGTGGCCCGAAAACGCCAGGTTGTGCGGAGACTTCGCGCCAACTCCTCGGTGGAGACGCTTCACAGGCGCGCACTCGAGATTCGAAAAAATGCTGTTACGCACCGTCTACATCAAACCCTTAACGCACCGTCGTCAGCGTTGAAAATCATCGCCGAATTCAAACGTGCGTCGCCATCGGTTGGCATGATTCAAAGCGATCTTTCGCCGGCCGATGCGGCCCGTCTTTACGAACGAGGCGGCGCTTGCGCAGTTTCCGTCCTAACCGATGAAGAACATTTTGGCGGCTCGATGAATGATCTCAGCGCAGTCCGCTCCAGCACGCACCTGCCGGTTTTGCGCAAAGATTTCATTATCGATGAGATTCAAATATACGAAGCGGTTACCGCAGGCGCCGACGCAATACTGCTCATTGTGGCGGCGCTGGACGACGCCTCGTTAGGCGAACTGCGCAAAGTGGCTGAAGATGAGCTCGGACTCGACGCACTGATTGAAGTGCATACGTCGGATGAATTGCGTCGCGCGCTGAACACGGGTGCGAAGATCATCGGCGTGAACAATCGCGATCTCCAGACGTTTGAGGTTTCACTCAGCACAAGCGAACGGCTGATCGCAGAAGCTCCGCAAGATAGCGTGATGATTAGCGAGAGCGGACTGCGGGATCCAGCTCAATTGCGTCGTCTTTATGCTCTGGGATTTCGAGGCTTTTTGATTGGGGAACAATTGATGCGCGCAAAAAATCCAGAGACCGCTCTTCGCGATCTGATAGCTGGCGCTGGCGAGCGGCAGATTGTGTCTCATAGGACGTCGTGAAGATGAATCGAGTGCAAATCAAAATCTG
>QHOD01000141.1:5225-11444 GCA_003218615.1 Verrucomicrobiota bacterium | reverse complement strand
TCCAACAGCGACGCGTTCGCGATATCAAGCGCGGTCAGGTCCGTGATCATCTGTTGGAAATTGAGCAGCGCCTCCAGCCGGCCTTGCGCTATCTCAGCCTGGTAAGGTGTGTATGCAGTATACCAACCGGGGTTCTCAAGAATGTTTCGCTGAATGACGGGCGGCGTAATGCAATCGGAGTAGCCGGCCCCGACGAATGAGCGTGCGATTTTGTTCTTCTTCGCGATCGCACGCAGCTCGGCCAACGCTTCAATCTCCGATTTCGCGTCCGGCAGGTTCAGTTGTCGATCTAACCGGATATTTTTTGGAACGGCAGCATCGATCAGCGCATCGAGATTTTCGAAGCCTACTTCGCGCAACATGTCCCGAACTTCGTCTTCGCTGGGACCGATGTGACGACGCGCGAATGAATCGAAATCAGTGGTTCGTTCGCGCAATTTCATTTGAAGAGACTACGGAAGCGGGATCGTGCTTCAAGTTTGTCGGCGCTTCGGGGAACCTACCATTTACTTTGAGTCGTAGGTTTTGACACCGCGGCTTTTCAACTGCGCGCGGACCTCAGCGAGGTGTTGATGGTTTCGGGTCTCGACCGTGCAGAGAACGTTTACCGCGGAAACGTCCGAACTAGCGAAGGCGCGGTCATGGACCACTTGTTTGATGCTCGCGCCCGTCGAAGCGATTTGCGCCGCCAAATCGGCCAAACCGCCCGGTCGATCGCTGATGATGGCAGTGAATCGGCCAAGGCGGCCATCTGCGACCAGACCGCGTTCGATCACGCGGCTGAGCACGTTTGGATCGATGTTGCCGCCGCAAAGTAAAAGCACCACGCGCTTGCCTGCGAGCTCCTTTAATTTTCCAGACATGCACGCGGCGAGTGGCGTGGCCGCTGCTCCTTCGACGACGCTTTTCTCCAATTCGACCAGACGCAGGATCGCCAGAGCGATATGCTCTTCGGTCACGGTGAGAACAAGATCGACAAGTGGTCGCGCGATTTGGAACGCATTCGAGCCGACCTGTGGGATGGCGAGTCCATCCGCGAGCGTTGGATGCATCGCGATCTTCGTCGGTTTGCCCACTTCAAGTGCTGCTGAAAAACTCGCAACGTTCTCTGCTTCAACCGCGACAATCTTCACGTTCGGTCGCAACGTTTTGACGGCCAAAGCTACACCGGCGATCAAACCGGCGCCCCCAACCGGGACGATGACGGCGTCAAGATTAGGAACCTGTTCGACAATCTCCAGGCCCATCGTTCCCTGGCCCGCAATAATCGCAGGATCATCGTAGCCGTCGACATAGGCGAGGCCTTTCTCCTTTGCCATCTCATGCGCGTGCGCTTTTGCTTCGCTGAAGTCTTTCCCGTGTAGAACGACAGTCGCACCGAGTTTCTCGCAATTGGTTACCTTGACGAGAGGCGAAAACTTCGGCATTACGACGGTCGCGGGAATGCCGAGCAACTTGCCCTGATAAGCGAGGGCTTGGGCGTGATTGCCAGCGGAGGCTGCGATGACACCGCGCTTCTGTTGGCCGGCGGACAGTTGTGAGAGCGCATTCCGTGCGCCGCGTTCCTTGAAACTTCCCGTCCGCTGCAAGTTGTCTAGCTTGCAGAAAATCTCCATCCCGGTGATTTCGCTCAGCGGGATAGAAGGCGGGCAAGGCGAATAGTAAACTGGACCACTGATTCGTTCGCGCGCCGCTTCGATGTCCGCAAACGTAACCACTATTAACTTTCGAGCGCGGCCTGCGCCGCCGCCAATCGTGCAATCGGAATCCGGAACGGGCTGCAACTCACGTAATCCAAACCAAGCCGGTGACAGAATTTGACGCTTGAAGGCTCGCCGCCATGCTCACCACAAATTCCGAGTTTGATGTTCGGCCGGGTCTTGCGTCCCAGGTCGCGAGTGATTTCCATTAACCGACCAACACCCTTTTGATCGATCGTCGCGAAGGGATTTGCATCGACGATATCGAGTTCGGCGTAGGCGGGCAGGAAACTGCCGGAATCATCCCGGCTCATTCCCAGCGTTGTCTGTGTGAGATCGTTCGTGCCAAAGCTGAAGAACTCGGCGTCGCGCGCGATCTGGTCGGCCACCAAAGCGGCGCGTGGGATTTCGATCATTGTTCCGACAAGATAATTAAATTTCGTCTGCTTTTCCTTTGTCACTTCGCCGGCAACGCGGCGGACGATGTCGATCTGAAGCTTCAGTTCGCGCGGGAATCCAACCAGCGGAATCATGATTTCCGGATGGACCTTAATTCCTTTGGCTTCTACTTCGGCGGCGGCTTCAAAAATTGCGCGCGCCTGCATCTCGGAAACTTCAGGAAAAGAGATGCCGAGCCGGCAACCGCGATGACCGAGCATCGGATTAAATTCGTGCAGCTCGTGCACGCGCCGCGCGATTTGTTCAACCGTGACGCCGAGTTTGTTTGCCAGTTCGCTTTGCTGTGCGTGGTCGGCCGGCAGAAATTCGTGCAGCGGCGGATCGAGAAAGCGGATCGTAGCGGGCAACCCCTTTAGCGCGGTAAAGATGCCGACGAAGTCGCCGCGCTGATAGGGAAGTAATTTGGCCAACGCACGCGCTCGCTCGTCCTTTGTGCCGGCGAGGATCATCTCCCGCATGGCATCAATTCGTTCGCCTTCGAAAAACATATGCTCCGTGCGGCAGAGCCCAATCCCTTCCGCGCCAAATGCGACGGCGTTTGTCACTTGCTCGGGCGTATCGGCATTTGCCCGCACGCCGAGCGTGCGAAATTCGTCCGCCCATTTCATCAACTTCGCGTACTCTTGATAGGTGATGCTTTTCCTCGGATCGAGCGATCGATCCACGAGCACCTGCACAATCTCCGACGGCGCAGTCGCGACTTCTCCGGCAAAGACTTCGCCTGCCGTTCCATCGATCGAGATGTAATCCCCCTGCTTCAAACTCGTGCCGTTCGCGCTCAGGATACGTTTCTGGTAGTCGATTTGAATCCCTTTTGCGCCGCAGACGCATACTTTTCCCATCTGCCGCGCCACCAGGGCGGCATGCGAAGAAACTCCGCCGCGCGAAGTGAGAATTCCCTCCGCCGCGATCATCCCACGCAAATCTTCCGGTGAAGTTTCAATGCGCGCGAGCACGACCTTTTCTCCTTTTTCCGAGCGGGCTACTGCTTCTTCCGCGCTGAAAACGACATGGCCGGATGCTGCGCCAGGGCCAGCCGCCAGGCCGCTGCCGATTTTTTTTGCGTCGCGTACCGATTGCCGATCAAAAATTGGCGCCAAAAGATGGGCGAGCGAATCTGCTGGAACACGCCGCACGGCGTCTTTCCTGGTTATTAATTTTTCACCAACCATGTCGACGGCGATGCGGACTGCGGCATGGCCGGTGCGCTTGCCGTTTCGGGTCTGCAAAATGTAGAGGCGACTTTCCTCTACCGTGAATTCGAGGTCCTGCATGTCCTTGAAGTGATGTTCAAGAATCGTGCGGACTTTCATCAGCTCTTTGTGCGCTGCAGGCATTTCTTTCGCCAGATCGCCAATCGGATGCGGCGTCCGCACACCGGCGACGACATCTTCGCCCTGCGCGTTAATCAAATATTCACCATAGAACACCTTCTCGCCGGTAGCCGGATCGCGCGTGAACGCGACTCCCGTCGCGCTGGTTTCGCCCATATTTCCGAACACCATCGTCTGGACGTTGACCGCCGTGCCCCAGTCGTGCGGAATCCCGTATTTCCGCCGATAAACGATGGCGCGATCATTCATCCACGAGCCGAAAACTGCGCCGATTGCTCCCCAAAGTTGTTCGCTTGGATCCTGTGGAAACAATTTTCCGGTCCGCTCCTTGATCAACGCTTTAAACCGCTGCACGAGCTCCTTCAAATCGGCGACCGTTAATCGCACATCCGGGAAGTCATGCTTGCCGTAGCGTTCGTCTTTTAGATGTTCGATGACGCTCTCGAAGGGTTCGTGATCTTCGCCCGGCCGTTTCTGAACGCCCATAACCACGTCGCCGTACATCTGCAGGAAACGCCGATACGAATCCCAGGCAAACCGCCGGTTGTTCGTTTTTTTTGCCACGATCTCCACCACTTCGTCGTTCATCCCGAGATTTAGAATCGTATCCATCATTCCCGGCATGGAATCGCGCGCGCCGGAGCGCACGGAGACGAGCAAAGGACACTCCTTATCCCCGAGCTTCTTGCCGATCGAGTTCTCGACTTTGGCCATTGCCGCCGCGACTTCTGCTTCCATTTGGGGCGGGTAGGAGCGGCTGTGATCGTAAAAGTAAGTGCAAACCTCAGTTGTAATTGTGAACCCCGCCGGCACGGGCAAGCCGATCCGGGTCATTTCGTGGAGGTTTGCGCCCTTGCCGCCCAGCAACGGCTTCATGCTGCCCGATCCATCGGCGTGTCCGTCGCCGAAATAATAAACATACCGAGGCGTTTTCCTTCTTTTTCCGCGAACTGTCGCGCGCACCTTCGATGTCGTTCTTGCTCTCGCGCGCTGAATTCCCTTTCGCACGCTGAATTTTCGTTTTGTGACCATGATTGTGAAGACCGGAAGAGCGCCAGTGGAGGAAAACGGCAAAGTAGTTTCGGGTGTCGCAGTGTCAACGCGACAAGGGAATAAAAGAAAACAACGCGGCTCGCCAAAAATCGGACGGCACTAGTTTTCCCGTCGACTTAAACCGGCGCGCTTCCGTTGTTCGTCAGAACGTCAGCAATCGCCGCCGTAAAGTCATCCACGCCAGTGCTCGGCACGATGATGCTGTTGCGGCGGCCATGAGCTTCTTCGGTGATGCGCAAGAATTTCCCGCGATCGTTCTCGCGGAGCTCCACATAGAAATGTTTGCGCTCAATCTGCAGTTCTTTCGCCTCGATGATGTTATCCATTTTTCCTGGAGCCGCCGACTCTACCGCAACCGGTTTGTGGAATGGAAGAAAAATTCTCGGTTTTTTGTGCCCGTTCCTACGACCCCCCGGGGAAGGAGTCAGGTCCGGGTCTCACAGACCAGACATTGGTAGGAGCGGTTCACGCCGAGCGTCCTGCGCAAACGCCCCTGCCAGGGTTGCGACGCTCGCGGCCCAATCTACAATGCCCTGCGCGTGTTCGAACGAACGCGCTCGAACATGCCGCAGCCAACCGATCCGAGGTCCTACGAATCGCCGGAGGGTCAGCGTCTCACCGGCCGTTTAATGCTCGCTGTGGCGGTTGAATGGGAACTTTACGCGCGCACCCATTCCGCGACCGCGCTTGGGCTTGTTGGCCTAGTTATCGCCGTGCCGGTAGTTACCTTGTCGTTGCCCGCCGGCCATTTGGCGGATCGATTCAGTCGAAAACGCATCATTCTGATCTCGCAGATCTTTAGCGCACTCGCATCGGCAGCACTCGCGTTGGTCTCGTGGAAACATCTTGCCATTCCTCCGGTAGCCGTTTTGCGAGGAGGCAATCGCGCTCTAGCGGCAATCGCCACGATTTTCGAGCGGCATCATCCAGTGTTCCATTTCGATGATGCTTCTGTTCCCCTGATTTATCTCCTTCTTTTTGTTGGAGGAGCAGCGCGCACATTTAGTTGGGCGGCGCGGAGCTCCTTTTTCCCGACGCTGGTCTCGCGCGATACGTTTGCGAACGCGGTCACCTGGAACAACACCGTTTTTCAAGTGGGATCGGTCGTCGGCCCGGCTGTCAGTGGGTTGCTGGTCGCGCACATCGGTTTCCCTTGCGTCTATACATTGGATGCATTATTCGCATTTGTTTTCTTCCTTCTGGTTCTGCCGATCCGTCGCGGGACGCAATCGCGCAATCAGATGGAGAAAAGCACCTGGAAAAGTCTGGTTGCTGGGATGCGGTTCGTGTTCAGCAAAAAGGTGATCCTGGCAACGATTACCTTGGATCTGTTTGCGGTGCTGCTCGGGGGTGCGACGGCACTGTTGCCTCTTTTCGCCGATCAAATCCTGCATTGTGGACCAATCGGACTCGGTTGGATGCGCGCCGCTCCAGCGGTAGGGGCGTTCGCCATGGCGCTGGTGGTGGCGCATCTGCCGCCGATGAAACATGCCGGCAAAACCTTGCTCTGGTGCGTCACTGGTTTTGGGATTTCGACCATCCTTTTCGGCTTGTCGAAGACGCTCTGGTTGTCGCTCGGCTTGTTGTTTCTTATCGGGGCATTCGACAGTGTGAGCGTGATCATCCGTGGTTCCATTGTGCAACTGATCACGCCGGATGGAATGCGCGGCCGC
>QHOD01000141.1:0-5074 GCA_003218615.1 Verrucomicrobiota bacterium | reverse complement strand
GCGCTTCGGGTGAACCGCCACTACCACTAAAACGCCCCGTGGAGTGAAATCATTCCGTAGGGAGCGCCGCCGTCCTCGTGATAGCGTACATCAGCCCGATAAAAGTCGAAATTTCTGTAAGGCTGGTATCCGACCTCGGCTGTCGCCGTTATGATCGGCGAAATCTTCCAATCCAAGCCCCCGCCGGTTCGGATCTCGCTATAACTTAGGATCGCGTGGTTAAGCCGTGGAATTTGATGCTGGTCTCCGAAACGGTCGCTCACACGGAAATTGGTTTGCTTCACATTTGCACCAGCATAAAGCGTTATGCCTCGATTGATCTCGTACTCCAGACGCGGGGTTGGCAGCACGGCGTCAAGCACCCATTGGGGGGCCATTTTCCACCGAATTCCGGCGGCGGGAACAACCGGATACTTTCGTTCGACATCGACACCAACACCGAGGACGATCTGCAAATCGGGGCTGTAAATGTAAGTGCCGCCAATTACGAACGGAAGATTGAAATCGTCCGACAAATGACCGAATCCCGTATTGTAAACACCAGGTTGGGCTTCGACTCTGATCAGGATCGAATCCGACAACTGCGTGTCTAGTCCGATGATCAAATTAACAGCTTGCAGCTTGCTCGGCAGAGGCGCGTGATGTGGAAAACCGAAAGAGAATCGTTCCCATCCGAGGCCGAGCCGCAACACCCCAAATTTGACTCGCGGGGTCAAAACAAGCTGGAGGATGGAATCGTGTTCATCAAAATCGCGAACGCTTTTGCTGGGTCCGCGTTGAACATCGCCATCACCGACATAGGTTTCCTCGGCAAGATATTCACCCGGAGGGGGAAAGGTCGAGCTCGACCCGGTTTCCTCAGCGGAAATTCGTGCCGCAAGGAGAAACAACGACCCGGCGCAAAGAACCCGACGGAAAGATCGACATGTGGAATTTTTCATTCGTTCAACGACCACTCGTGTCGCGACGAAACAGTGTGACAGACTTGGAGATCTGTTTCATCATCACCGATTCCGATCCGAGGCGCTCGACGCCATGCAGGGAGGCAAGCGACGGCGCCGAGATCATGTCGCCACGCCAAACCAGCGTCGAAGGTTTCCCCTCCACGGTAACGGGCCACATCTGGTATAATGTGAGCGCGACATAATAACCGCCGCTGGCATAATAAAGCGCATCAGCGGCTTGATAGGTCCCGTTGGCTCCGGAGCGACTGTAGGACGCGCCGAGCGTTACTACGCCTTGATCATCTACATCGAGAAGTTCCCAATAAAGTTCCGGCCTAAGCGATCCAGCGCCGCGGCCGACACCTGTAGCTCCAAGAAATCCGGAAAATTGGCGCCGGATTTTTTCCTGTTCCCGCAACAACCCGTTTAATTCATCGTTCGCACGGATCGCCTTACCAGTATGATCATAAGGCGGCTGACCTGATGTTCCGCTGGATGCAAAACTTTTCGCGCGCGCGGTCAACACGTCGCTCCAGAATGCTGCGACCGATGCAGGCATTGCGCCGCCGCTACCGCCTCCGGCAGAAAACTTTTTTGCCTCATCCCGGCTGATTTGAAGATCGGAACTGAGTTTTTGAGTCGCCGCGACCAACGACCGCACTGGCCCGTTATCTGGGGCGTTCTTCAATTTTTCAAAATTCGCAGCCGTCGGGTTCGACGGCAGGTCGGAGTGCAGAAACACCTTGAGTTCGCGATGTTTTGTCGGATCCCATCGGCGCGACGCTTCGATTTGCTGGGCAGGCGAACCCGGCGCAACGTAGCAGCTTTGGACAGCGAGAAATCGCGGGTTACTCATGGGCGGCCCGTGGGCGGTTTTCACATCACTCTTCGCCAGTTGAGCGAGGTCGACCTTGTCGAAGATGGAAAACGAAGCGAGCTCAGAAACGGCGTCAGCGCGCACGATTGTCGATCCTCCAAGTATTAGTACGAGCGCGAGAACGGCGGATGAACTCGCCAAAAGGCGGGGACAGTGTTCCACGTCTTCGAAGTTCATAAAGCAGGAATATCTATTAGTCGATGATGGATGGTTGCAAATTCGGGGGATCATCGCAATAAGGTTTTGGGATGAGCGAACCGGTAATCGTGCTGGACCACTTGAGTAAGAGTTTTGGCAACGTTCATGCCGTGCAGGATCTCTCGCTGACAATCGCCCCGGGAACGATCTTCGGTTTTCTCGGAGCAAACGGCGCGGGCAAAACGACCACGATCCGAATGTTATGCGGGCTGGTCCATCCCACGAGTGGAACGGCCATGATCGCAGGCGCCGATGTTTGGAAAGATCGACAACGTGTTCGAACCAAGTTCGGCTACGTCCCGCAACGCTTCAGTCTTTATCGTGATCTTACTGTTCTGGAGAACTTCCGCTTTTTCGGCGGCGCCTATGGCGTTCCGGGTGCGGAATTGGAAAAACGGATCGAGCGCTTGCTTCGGCTGAGCGACCTGGAAGAAAAAGTCACTGCCGCTGCGGGAAGTCTATCTGGCGGCATGCGGCAATTGCTGGCGATTGGTTGCGCACTGGTGCACGATCCGTCACTCCTTTTTTTTGATGAACCGACAGCAGGCCTTGATCCCGTTCACCGGCAGCAAATCTGGAACTTGCTCTACGATCTGAGTAACGAGGGAAAAACGATCTTTGTTACTACGCATTACATGGACGAGGTGGAACGCTGCACGGAAGTGGGCTTTATCGAAAGTGGGCGCCTGCTGGCGAAAGCTTCGCCGCGCGCTTTGAAATCGGGCTTTCGCGCGCGCTTGCTCGAGATCGATGTGGAGCCACTCATGCCTGCACTGGTGCGGTTGCGAGATTTGCCCGAGCTGCTGGGCGTTTCCTTGCGCAGCGGGAGCCTGCGCCTTTACGCACAGGAACCGGAGAAATTGATGGCGAGATGGCGCGAGAACTGGCCTTTTCCAGATCTTCGTTTGTTGGGGGAACGCTGGGTAGAACCCGACATGGAGGACGTTTTCACCGCCTATTCGCAGGGCTATGATGGCGTCTTGAAAAAGTCGGCATCATGAAATGGCCATCATTCAGCGCAATTGCGAGCGTCGCTTACAAAGAATTCCTCCACATCTACCGCGATCGGCGCGTCTTGCTTTTACTGATTATTCTCCCGCCGCTCTTTACGCTAATTTTCGGGCACGCCTTCGAGAATACTGAGCTCACCGGTGTTCCGGCGTTGCTAATCGATCGCGATCAGACGCCGCGCACCGCCCGTTTCATCGACATCATCTCCAAGGACAAAACGTTTTACTGGAGAATGCCGGCGCCCGACTTTCAGGGTGAGTCGGACCTGATCGGAAATGGAGTGAAGGCGGCTCTGGTTATCCCGGTTGGTTGGACCGATAGCCTGAATAAGGGGGACCCGAAGGCGCTACCTCTTTACCTCGACGACAGCGACACCAACACTGCCGGTGCAGTCGAAGGCGCTGTGCAAAAGAGTCTGGGTACGTTCCAGGCCAAAGAGCGCGACCTGATTGTGGAGTCACTCCCGGAGGACGTGATCGAGTTAGGCAAGAAATTGCCCGTCGATATCCGTAAACAATTCGTCTCGCTTATGACCGCGTGGAGCGCGGAGCCGAAGAACTTGTACAATCCGAAGTCGCGCTTCATCGATTACGTCGTGCCAGGCGTGATCGGGTTGATTTTGCAATTGCTCACTGTCACGCTCATGGCCTGCACGATCGCCCGCGAACGCGAATCGGGCACGCTCTATCAATTGCTGGTGACTTCGCTCCAGCGCGGTGAAATTGTCATCGGGAAAATGCTGCCGTATCTGGTTGTCTCCATTTGTTTGGTGGTAGTGATTGTGGCGCTTAGTTGGTGGCATTTTGGGGTAGCATTTTATCAGCCTCCCGCGCTTGCGTTGATCTGCCTGCTCTTCCTCCTCTGCTCGCTCGGACTCGGGTTGCTGATTTCAACCTTCTCGCGCACCCAAACGCAAGCGATCCAATTTTCCGTTTTCTTTCTGTTGCCGGTCTTTGTTCTCTCAGGCGCATTTGCGCCGCTCGAGCAACTGCCGAAAGCAATCCGATATATCTCCGAACTTTTCCCGCTCACCCATTTTTGCCGTGCGTTCCGGCTCGTAAACATGTACCACGCCGGCGTCTCGTTTTACGTTGTCGATCTTATCGTGCTCCTGGCGGGAACGCTGATCACATTTCTCGGTGCAGCTTTTCTGCTCAAACGAATTGAGCAATAACCTTCTTGAACGCGCTGCATCTGGCTGGCATTCGCTGCCCGAATTTCGTCGATGCGCGACCTGGCGAAGCGCGTTTAGGTTTTGCTCATGACAACTTCAAAATTTTGTATCGTTCCTCTTCCGACCGAAGTGACAGAGACGGCGCGGCGGTCGGCGGCGAATGGCGAGTCAGACCACGCGATCATGGTTGCGGATTCACCTAATGGTTACCCGTGCCGGCATTGTCTGCGATTCGCCCGGTCCGGCGAACGCGTGATTCTTTTTCCTTACGCGGCGATTCCACCTGATCATCCCTACTCCGAGAGTGGTCCGATTTTTGTTCATGCTGAGCCATGCCAGCGTTACACGGCGACGCGTGAATTCCCAGCGGACCTTCGCAAGGGCAGGGCGATGCGAGCTTATAATTCAAAGTTCGACATGATCGACGCAGAGATCGTGAACGGGAGCGAACCGGAAACAATAATTGAAAAGTTCTTTGAAAATCCGGAGACTGCATTCGTGGATGTGCGCAGCGTTATTCGCGGTTGTTACACATTTCGAATCCAACGCGCATGAAAACGCCGGAGCTTCTTCCTCCACCTGAAACGATGTATCGCGCCCTGCTGAAGCGTGATGCGAGTTTCGAAGGCATATTTTTGGTCGGAGTGCGCACGACGGGAATTTTTTGCCGGCCAACGTGCACGGCGAAAAAGCCGGCGCGAGAAAATGTCGATTTTTTTGCAACGGCCGGTGAGGCGTTGCACGAAGGTTATCGTCCTTGTCTGCGCTGCCATCCGATGGATCCAGACAAACGTCCGCCCAAATTAATCGAGCGACTGCGCACTGAAGTTGAGCGCGCGCCGGACGGACGCGTAACGGACAAGGAACTGA
>QHOD01000140.1 GCA_003218615.1 Verrucomicrobiota bacterium | reverse complement strand
CCGACGATAGAGGACTGGCCACGAATGCAACTAACGCGGCTACTTCATCCGAGGTGGCGAAACGCTGCAAAAGCGAGCTGGGCCGTGCTGTGTGAAAGAATTCCTTTTCCACGTCATCGGGTGTGACGTTTTTCGTTCTTGCCATGTCCGCGATGAATTTTTCAACCCCTTCCGACCGGGTTGGCCCCGCTAGCACCGAATTCACCGTGACAGCGCTACCCGCGGTCGTTTCCGCTAAACCTCGCGCGAGCGCGACCTGCATCGTCTTCGTGACGCCGTAATGAATCATTTCGACAGGGATGTTTGTTGCGGACTCGCTCGAAACGAAAATGATGCGACCCCAATTGGCGGCTTTCATCCGCGGCAGGTAATGGCGCGAGAGGCGGACGCCGCTCATAAAGTTTGTCTCGATAATCGCGTGCCAGTCTGCGTCAGTGATCTCCTCGAATGGTTTGACCTCGTATATACCAAGATTATTGACCAGAACATCGAGAGCCGGGACAGCCTGAATACTTTTTGAGATCCCGTCCGGCATAGCAAGATCTGCAGCGATCCCGCTGACTTTCGCGCCGTGAACTTCATTCCGGATGCTCTCGATTGCGCCATCCACCCGCCGTTGAGTCCGGCCTGTGATCACGACGGACGCTCCCTCTCGCGCCAGCGCGCGGGCGATCGCGAACCCGATTCCGGCCGTCGAGCCTGTGACCAAGGCTTTCTTTCCATCCAATTGCAAATTCATAGCGTCGTTTCTTTCTTTATTTGGTTCCCCCGTGTAGTCGGCCGGAGTTTTTTCGGCACAGGTGATCGATCGAGAGGCGATCATCCGTCCGAGCTGCCAGCAGCAGATAGTAAATGGCCGCGTAAATCATCCGTATCCCGAGTGCGTCCCAGTCGCTGCAGAGCGGTGCCGAACACGAGCACAATTACCAACAATCCGCCGCCTATCAAGGCAAGGCGCATCCAAGACGAATACGCCGGCCAGAAACCTGTTCGTTTTCATCCCCCCGAAGATACCGTTTGCGGTCAGGCCGCTGCTATTGCGCGCGTGAGGGATTTTTCAATGCCGCTCGCGAGGTGATTCGTGCTCTCTCTTTTGAAGAGAATGATTAACGGGACCAAGGGTCAACGTGCTTTCACTTCGACGCCCGCTTCTTTTTCGAGCGCCTTGATTACAGCGGAGGCGTTCTCTTTCCCGAAGCCAAGCGTAACGGCCGATTCAAGATTTTTTTCGACAACGCGCAGCGCCGGAATGGGTGACTGCAGACTTCCAGCAAATTTCTCAATGAGGCCCGCGTCTTTGAGCATGAGCTTGAGTGCGAAGCTGGGAGAAAAATCGCGTTTCAGAATGTTCGGACCATTGCTCACGAGCAGCGGTGAGCGGAAGTCGGCAACTTTTACAACTTCCATCACGGTGTTCAGATCAAGGCCAGCCTTCTGCGCGAGGACCAGCCCCTCCGCGAGCGCTTCCATTTCCAACGCCACAATGAGATTTCCCACCAGCTTCATGACCGCGGCATTTCCGCTTTTGCCAAGGTAGTGAACGGTTTGGCCCAAGTGCTCCAAGACTGGTTTAGCTTTTTCGTAAATGGCCTTGTTGCCCGCGGCCATAATCCAAAGCTTGGCATCCGCGGATTCCTTTTTGCTGCCAAAGACGGGTGCATCGAGAAAATCGACACCGTGCTCTGCATAGGCTTCCTGCTCTCGCAGACTCGTCGCGGGAAGAACCGTGCTCATATCGATCGCGATCTGGCCTTCGCTGCTGCCACTTAGAATTCCTTTTGCGCCAAAGACAACTTCCTCGACGGCTTCCTCGTTACTCAAACAGTAGATGACAAGATCGACATCGCGGACGGCGTCCGCTGGACTCTCAGCTACACGCGCGCCTTTCCTGGCGAACGGTTCACATTTTTCAGCGCTGCGATTCCAGACGGTAAGTTTGTAACCGGCTTTGAGAAGGTTAGACGCCATGCCGCTGCCCATGGTCCCGAGACCGAGATAGGAGATTGTCTTTATCATATGTGGAGCTAAGCTCCCCGCTCTTTTCTATTCCCGCCCATCGTGAATTCGTAGATGGCCGAAAAATCCTCTGTGTCGTGTCCGCCGCGCATGGCCAGTCGATACATTTCTTTGGTCACATCAGTTATCGGCATGGCCACACCAGATTCGTACGCACTCACCGATGCGAGATGCATGTCCTTTTGCATCCAGCGTAACGGAAATTCGGCTTCGTAATTTTCGCTCTCGATTTTTTCCCGCTTCGACGCGAGAAACGGTGCGACCGCCGGCGTGCCGAGCAGAGAGTCAAACAGCATTTTTCGCGAGATTCCCAGCCCCTCGCCCAGAGCCATCGCTTCGGCGAACGCGGCCATTCCGGTGCCTAACAAAAGATTGACCACCATTTTCATGGAAGTTCCCATCCCGTGTCCGCCGGCGTGAACAATCTTGTTGCCCATGCACAGCAGGAGCGGGCGAATCCTCTCCAGGTCGGCTGCATCGCCTCCCACCCAAAAAATGAGCTTCGCTTCCGCGGCCGGGCCAGCGGAGCCGGTCACCGGCGCGTCGACAAAATGAACCTCGCGACGCACTGCTTCGGCGGCCATCTTCTTCGAGAACGATGGGTTTACGGAACTACAATCGACCCAAAGTGCATTTGACCGGAGGTGATTCAAAAATCCATTGGCGCCCAGAGCTGCTTCTTCGACCGCGTCCGGATGGGCCAGCATTGTGAACAGCCCGTCGACTTGTTCGGCGAGTTTTGCCGGAGAATCAGAAAAAGTTCCGCAGGGACCGAGCAGTGGCTCCGCTTTGGCGCGAGTGCGATTGAAGACGACCAATGGGTAACCATGCTTTTGTAGGTTTTCTGCCATGCGGCTGCCCATTATGCCGAGACCGATAAAACCAATTTTCATTTTCGTTTCCTCTTCAGGCTGTAGTTATTTCTCTTCCTTATTCGCCAGGCTTGGATCAATCAGCGCTAATCCAGTTTCTGGATCAAGACTCTTGCGCATGGCATTCGACTCAACTGTGACCATGACTTCGAGTGTAGGCCAGACGTGTGCCTCGAGGACATGCCCTGCTCTGGCGGTTCCGTCAGGAAGGCCGACCACCATGTGGGTGTGAACAACGGGCTTTCCATTGAATAGTGCGATGTCGCCGATCATTGAAGCAACCTCGAGCTGGCCTTCTACGGGAATCTTTTTGTACATTTTTCGCTCAGGTGAAAACCAGGCGAGTGTCGCTCCGCGCAAGGCGCCAATCGCCGTGAAATGAGCGCTAGTCACATGAAATTTCTCGGCAAACTCATTCAAACCTGAAAATGCTTCGTCTCCCTTGGTGAAAATCACCGCATATTCCTTGCGTTCGTGATTTTCACTCAAAAGCTGAACTTGCATCCCAGGCGCTTTGCCTTTCTCGATCGGTTGGGACTTCACATAAGCCGCGCCGTCTTCCTCTGCTGAGACAATTGGTGCTTGAATGCCAACCATACAGATTAGTCCGCCTGCAATGAACAAATAAGTTTCGATCTTCATCCGTTTCTTTTGTCCAAACTTCGCTCCTTCGGGATTCCGTCCAACGTCATCGAAGGAAGGCTCCATCCTTGTGGCAAACTCGACCAGCACTGGTTGACTAGATTTCAAACCTTCGGTCTCGAAGGTTACTTCATTGATCTCGATTGTTGGTTTCATGTTCATTGCACTTGTCGCTCTTTCAGCGAATGCTTTTCTCGATCAGCCGTTTGAAATTGTGCAGATACTTGTCGATCCGACGCGAAACGGCGCCGCCGAAGCTCGAGGTCAGCTTCAGGGTCACGCAAGTGCTCCGATGAGAAAGCGACGCAAAAGAAACGACACCCGCGGCGAAATGATCCAGAGCGCGGTGGTCGGCGAGAGTTCGCCAGGCGAGTCTTCGCTCCGGAACGCGCAGCATCATCTCAAGGGTGGCTTCATGTTGCTTTCCGTTGAAAACGAGCGACGCGATAAAATGGTTCGCGTCCAATTTGCGCACCCGTTTGATCACAGTGATAAATTCTGGGTAGTCTTCAAACGCCAGCCAGCGCTTGTAGACAGCGGCGACCGGCGCCTTGACCGCGATTGATCCCTCGGCGGCGTCCATCGCCAGTGGTCTGGTCCCCTTCTTTGGCATCTGTTTGTCAGGCGTAAAACCGCGCGTATTCATGTTTCGAAAACGTGCGCCTCCAGCCGTCGGTAAAATTAAAGATCGACATGTTGAGCACGAGCATGGCGTCGTGCCTGCGCATACGCCGGCGGAAAATCTTACGTAGCGTGCGCCTGAAATTGTTTTCGCGTTGGTTGGTTTTCATTCTGTTAATTGTTTCATGCAAAATTTTAGACCCACCTCCGCTTCGCACCACGAAGCCTTGGCGGGATTTTGGAGTGCCTCTTTCGAGGGAGGAAAGAAGAGTGGCGTGTCGAGCTCTGAATCGTTAAACTTCCAAGGGTTTGATCGCCTAACGTAGACTTTTGGAGTCAAGAGAATGTTGAAGTCAGATCTTGGTTTGCGACGAGTTGCGCCGGCCGTTTGGCGGTACGGTCTGTCTATTTTATCTGTCGCGATCTCCACTGCCGTTACTTTCCCACTGCAAAGCTTTGGCGTACGAACCTCCCTCTTTTTTCCGGCCGTTCTGCTGAGCACGTGGTTTGGCGGCACAGGACCCGGATTGCTTGCGGTCTTGCTGTCGACTTTGTCCATCAACTTCTTCTTCACCGAACCGTTTCTCGCATTTCAGTTTAGCGCTCGGGACGTCCCTACCACGGTCGCATTTTTTTTCTCAGCGTTGGTTATTAGCTCTTGGAGCACCTCCCGCAAACGCGCCGAGAATCGCCTGCGCGACAGCGAATACGAGCTTCGGAAAGCGCGGAATGAGCTCGAAGCGAAGGTTGAAGAGCGAACCGCGAAACTGTCGCGTGCGAATGAAGAATTGCAGAGTGAGATCATTGAGCGCAAAAGCGCGGAAGAGAAGATCCGGCGCGGCAAAGCATTTCTAGCTGAGGGACAGAGAATCAGCCGCACCGGAACCTGGAGCTGGAATGTTGCCAGCGGAAAGGCTACCTGGTCAGAGGAGCATTACCGGATCTTTGGCTTCGATCCTGGGAAGACCAAGTCGTCTTTCGAGTTATTCATGGAAACGGTTCACCCGGAAGATCGATCATTTATTAAGCATCGGCTCGATGAAGCAATTCGCGAGAGAAGCGGTTTTGACCTGGAATTCCGGCTCGCGCTTCCGGACGGAGCTATTAAGCATGTCCAGGGAGTAGGCCGACCCGCCCTCGGGCCCTCTGGCGAAGTCGATAGTTACATCGGGACTACAGTGGACATCAGCGAGCGCAAGCGGGGAGAGGCCCTGTTCGCTGGTGAAAAGCGTCTTCTCGAGATGATCGCCACCGGCGTTCCGCTCAAGGAGATCCTGAATGTCCTGTGTCAGATTATCGAAGAGTACCGTCCCGGTACGCTTGCTTCGATTTTACTGCTTCGTTCCGATGGTCTTCATCTCGCTTCGGTGGCCGGCCCGAGTCTTCCCAAAGGATGGAGGCAGGAGATGGAAAAGCTGCCTATCGGACCGTGTGCCGGCTCTTGCGGGACGGCGGCCTATCGCGGATCAGCGGTCATAGTTTCTGATATCGCGACTGATCCGCTTTGGGAAGTGCCGGAGCATCGTGCCGCTGCACTAAGTCATGGGCTGCGAGCCTCCTGGTCGAACCCAATATTGTCCTCGGAAGGAAAGGTCCTGGGAACTTTTTGCATTTATGAGCGCGAAACGCGACGTCCGAGCGCGCACGACCTCGAGCTTATCGAGAAGGCGACCTACCTGGCACGAGTTGCGATTGAACGTGATCGTGCAGAGGCAGATCTGCGGACAAGCGAGGAAAAATATCGCGATCTCATCAATGCTTCGCCCGACGCCATCTGCGTTCTCGATGCGGATAGCAAATGGGTGTTGGTGAACCCGGCAGGCATCAAGCTGGCAGGTCGTCTGGAAGAGGAACTGATCGGCTCTTCAGTTACCGACACATACGTTCCGGAAGAACTCCATCTGTTTCGGGACCGGATCGAGAAATTGAAAGCGGAGGGATCTTTTCGTTTCGAGCGAAAATTCCTGCGCAAAAATGGCGAGGTGATTCCGGTGGAGGTTTCTCTAGCAGCGCTGCGCGGCCGATATTACCAGGCGATCATCAGAGACATTAGCCAGCGGAAGAGGCGAGAAGCGCTGTTGGCCGGCGAGAATAGAGTTCTCGAGATGGTGGCCAAAGGCGATTCACTGGCCGAGATACTCGATAAGCTATGCGTGCTCGTGGAAGAGCAATCCTCCGGTGTCCTTGCCTCAATTTTATTAATGGATCCGAACGGCAAGCAGTTGCGGCACGGCGCAGCGCCGAATCTCCCCAAAACTTATACGGAAGCGATCGACGGAGCTTTTATCGGGCCTGCTGTCGGCTCATGCGGAACAGCCGCATACCGCGCCGAACAAGTGATTGTGTCCGACATTGCGGCCGATCCATTATGGGCTGATTTTCGCGACCTGGCTTTGGCGCATTCGCTCCGCGCTTGTTGGTCCACGCCGATCTTCTCCTCCGAAGGCAAAGTGATCGGAACGTTTGCCATGTATTATCGCGAGCCACGCAGCCCGAGCCCGCGCGAGCAGGAGACAATCAAGCACATTACATATCTCGCGGGCGTGGCCATTCAACGCAAGCTGGCGGAAAGGGCCCGCCGCGAGAGCGAAGCTTATCTGGAGGAAGCACAACGCCTCAGCCATACCGGGAGTTGGGCATGGACACCTGCTTCAGGCGAAATCAGGTACTGGTCAGAGGAAACTTATCGCGTGCTTGGTTTCGATCCGGATGCCGGGCCGCCGCGATTCGAAACATTCTTTCAGCGCCTTTGTTCGGAGGACCAGGAAAGAGTGAGGGAACTGTTCGAAAGCGCCATTCGGGAAAAAGCGGAATTCGAAACGGATTACCGGATTGTTCACCCGAGCGGCGCCGTCAAGCACATCCACGCGGTCGGTCATCCGGTTTGCGACGAGGCCGGCCACCTTGTGGAGTTCGTGGGCACGGTTATCGACATAACCGAAAGCAAACGCTCCGAGGAGGCACTGCGCGCTTCCGAGCAGGTGGCGCGCGGACAAGTTGAGGCGCTGGCGCAGAGTTTGGATGTCTTAGCGACTGCGCCAGAACCGGAGAAACTCATCGGGCAGATGTTAAGTACCATTGGTCGCCTTTTGAACGCGCAAGGCGTGACTTTGTGGTTATTCGACGAATCGACTGACTCACTCGTTTTGCGGTTGATGGCGGACGGCGCAAAGCCCGCCGCGCCTGACGCGCAGCATCCAATCATGAAGAACCCGTTGTCTTGGAAACAGAACCAAATAATCCAGGAACTTCTCTTCATGGCAGGTCCCGTCGTCTGTGAAGATCTCGAGACTGATCCGCGCGTGAAGGGCGAGTGGCGCGACTATATGATGCAAAAAGGAGCGAAAAGGTTTTTGGCAGTTCCGATTTTAGTGGCTGGACATGTTAAGGGTTTTATTGGAGTCCGCCACGCCGACCGTGGAGCTTATCGCCCGGAGGAAATCGAATTAACCCAGGCACTCGCCCATCAAGTCATGCTTGCCATTCAACTCAATGAGTTTGCCGAGCAAGGTCAACGAGCCGCAGTTTTCGAAGAACGAAATCGAATGGCGCGAGACATTCACGACACGCTCGCGCAAGGTTTTACGGGTGTAATCGTGCAATTGGAAGCAGCCGAGGACGCGGTTTCGTGCGGGTATCGCAAGGAAGCGGACAATCATTTGCACCGGGCCGGTGAATTAGCTCGGCAGAGTCTGAGCGAAGCACGCAGATCGGTGCACGCGTTGCGTCCTCGGGCCTTGCAAGAACACAATTTTTGGGACGCGCTCAAAGGTACGATTAAGAACACGACTGTTGGAACGGCGCTCCACACAAAGTTCGCAGCGCAAGGCAAACTACCGAAGCTTCCACAGCCTTGGCAGGAGAATCTTCTCCACATCGGACAAGAAGCGTTGACCAACACGCTCAAGTACGCCCGCGCTCGCAACTTCGAAACGCGAATAAGCTACAAGGCGAAGGAACTTCGTCTGGAACTTCGTGATGATGGCGACGGATTCAAAGTCAAAGATCGGCATGACGGTGTGGGTCTTAGTGGAATGCGCGAGCGGGTCGAACAAATGGGCGGCCAATTGAAAATCACCAGCTCACGGGGCAAAGGTACGAAGGTCACCGTGCTGCTGCCCTGCAATGGGGAATCAATGTCATGACATCCAAAAAGAAAGCAGTGACGAAGTCTAAGAAGTCTGCAAGGAAATCAAAGTCTGCTGCAGAGAAAGCGCCGAAAGTCGGAGATACAAAAAGACCTCGTATCACTGTGCTCATCGTTGATGATCACAGCGTTGTTCGCGAAGGCCTGGTCTCACTCATCACTCGGAAAGCGGACATGACCGTCATCGGCGAGGCAGGGAATGGACGCGAAGCGGTTGATCTTTGGAAGCAGCATCACCCCGACGTGACGCTGCTCGATCTGCGCATGCCTGAGCTCGATGGCGTCGGCGCGATTAAAGAAATTCGCGCCGGTGATGAAAAAGCGCGCATCATCGTCCTGACCACGTTCGACGGCGACGAAGATATTTACCGAGCCATTCAAGCCGGCGCCAAAGGTTACCTGCTCAAGGACGCACCGCGCGAAGCGTTGATGGATTGCATTCGCCGAGTACACGCCGGTGAAACTTGTGTGCCGGTGCACCTCGCGGCCAAACTCGCGCAACGCGTCAGTGGCGAAACCTTAAGCGATCGCGAAATCGACGTCCTCAAGCTGATGGCTCAGGGAAAAAGCAACAAAGAGATCGGCTCAGCTCTCTTTATCAGTGAAGGCACCGTGAAGTCACATGTGAAAGCCATCTTCGCCAAGATGAATGTGATCAGCCGGACCGAAGCCGTCGCCAATGCTACACGGCGAGGCCTGATTCAATTGTAGACGTATTTATCCGATTTTAGGGCGTCCGCGGCGGCGGATGCCACTTTGAATGGCGTTTCACAGATTGCCACTGACGAACATACGCCTGACGATGCGCGTAAGGGATGAGGCATTCATGAAAGCAGCTGAGGCTGAGGCTTTCGCGCAATCGACTGCCGCCGAAGACGCACCTCCGCTCTACACCGGCAGGGCCGGCTCCGACTAAAACAAACGTCGGTAAGTCTTGATGAATCGCTGCAAATCTTTTGTGCTTTACAGCCGCCAATAAAAAAAAGTACCAAAGAGAATTGCCGCTTAAGCGAGGATTGAACGACATGACATCGCTCACTGCGTTGCTCTGTAATTGGCCGCTCGTTGGTCAATTTCGCGAGCGCATAAACGGCATGGGTCTCAGAGGAAACAAGGTAAGGCAAGAATGAGGTTTTTGGCGTGAACACCTCCAGTGCGCTCGATCCGCAGTCGCCACAGGCGCACGTGATCGGTGGTGTCGGCGTCATTTCCACGATCATCTTCCTTCTTATTTTCGTCATCGTGGCGGGCGGGATTGTCTACGCGCTTTTTCGATTCCGCGGGCGCGACGGCGAGCCTGATCCGAAGCAAATCTCGGAGAACAAAATCGTCGAGATCACCTGGACGATTATTCCGTTCCTGATCGTTCTATTCCTTTTTGGGCTAACGATCCGCGCGATGAATCTGGCCGACCCGCCGCCGCCGCCTTCGCCCGATTTGGTCGTGACCGGACATCAATTCTGGTGGCAGGCTAATTATTCGGCATCGGGAGTTGTAATCGCGAACGAAATCCACATTCCGGTCGGCAAACCGTTGTCTGTCCGATTGGATTCGAAGGATGTGTTGCACGAATTCTGGGTGCCGAAATTAAATCGCAAAATGACGACGGTGCCTGGCCAGAACAATCACATCTGGTTACAAGCCGACAAACCGGGCGTTTACCTCGGTACCTGCTCGGAATTTTGCGGAACCCAACACGCCTGGATGCGCATCGTGGTCGTGGCGGAGGAACCGGCGAAGTTCGAACAATGGCAGCAGGCTCAATTGCAACCGGGCCAAGCCCCGAAAAGTGATGCCGCCGTTAAGGGACTGGCATTATTTCAGACATCGACCTGCATAAGCTGCCACGCCATTCGCGGCGTGACCGGGGCCGATGCGGGTGTCGCGCCGGATCTCACGCACGTCGCCAGCCGCAAACAACTCGGCGCCGGAATCCTGGAAAATACTCCGGCCAACATGCGCCTCTGGCTTAAGAGCCCGCAGCACATCAAACCGGGCGCGCTTATGCCGGACTTCACTTTTACCGACGAGCAGCTCGATCAACTTGGAGAATACCTCTCGTCGCTAAGATGAACGGCACGACCACCACGGCGGCGTTCCGCGCCGCCATTCTCGATCCGGCCAAGCGCGCCCACTATCGACTCGCGTGGCTTTCCACCGTTGATCACAAACGCATCGCTGTTCTCTATCTCTTGACCGCTCTATTCTTTTTTGTGGTCGCCGGCGTCGAGGCGCTCTTCATGCGCATCCAGCTGGCCGTGCCGAACAATCATTTTCTCCAGCCGGACACGTTCAACCAGCTGTTTACCATGCATGGCACGACGATGATTTTTCTCGTCGTAATGCCGGTGGTGTTCGGGTTCATAAATTACGTTCTTCCTTTGCAGATCGGCGCGCGCGACATGGCCTTCCCCCGCCTGAACGCGTTTGGTTTCTGGCTGGTCCCGCTTGGCGGAATTCTTTTGCACTTCAGCGTGCTGGCTGGCGGCGCTCCCGCGGTCGGGTGGTTTTCCTATGCGCCTTTGAGCGAGACGCCTTATTCCTCAAATCTTGGTGTCGATTACTGGGCGATCGCGATCTTCGTGATGGGCATCGGATCGATCAGCCTGGCCGTCAATATCATCGCGACCGTCATTTCGTGCCGCGCTCCGGGAATGACGATGCGACGGCTGCCACTCTTTACTTGGATCAATTTCGTCAATGCTTTCATCATTATTTTCGCCTTGCCGGTCTTAAACGCCGGGCTGGC
>QHOD01000139.1 GCA_003218615.1 Verrucomicrobiota bacterium | reverse complement strand
GAAAAACCTGGATCGTGTTGATGTGGTGGCGATAGACAAAGAACGCCACGGGGCGATCAATCCAGAAGTAACAGATCAACACCGCAGCAATGCATAAAACCGTCATGATCAACGCGCGAAGCAGCAACCTGCGATAATCGGCTTCGGGCATTGTCATGCCGGCGGCACCTCAAACTGGCTCATCAGTTTGAACATCTCGTAGCGCTCCGTGATTTCTTGCATCGATAAATTGCGCAACCGATCGAGGCTAAATGCTTCCACGCAGAAGCTGGCTAGCACGCTTCCATAAATCATTGCTTTGCGCAGATCGTTGAAGTGCACCTTCTTGACCGTGCCAGCTAAATATCCGGCCATGCCGCCGGCGAACGTGTCCCCTGCCCCGGTTGGATCGTGAATGTCTTCCAGGGGGTACGCGCCGCAACTGAAGAACTGGTCTTCTTCGCCAAAGAGCAGTGCGCCGTGCTCGCCTTTTTTAATCGCGACGTAGCGCGGCCCCATCTTCCGGATCCGACGCCCCGCTTTGATGAGGCTTGTTTCCTTTGTCATTTCGCGCGCTTCGCTATCGTTCAGGATGAGAAGATCGACACGGCGAAGTAGCGCATCCAAATCCGATCTTGTTGTCTCGATCCAAAGATCCATGGTGTCAGCCACGACGAAACGGGGACGCTCCATCTGATCGAGCACGTGCGATTGCAGCGAGGGCGCGATGTTGGCCAGCAAAACGAAATCGGTCTGGCGATACGATTCCGGCAACGCGGGTTTGAAATGTTCGAAGACGTTGAGCGCGATCGAGCGTGTCTCGCGCGTATTCAGGTCCCATGAATATTCGCCTGACCAGCGAAAGGTTTTGCCGTTCACGCGTTGCACGCCTTCCCTGTCGATCTTGCGCGATTTCCAAAACTCGAATTCTGCTTCGGGAAAGTCGTTACCCACGACGCCGACCAGCCGGACCGGCGAAAAGAAACTTGCGCCGAGCGCGGCGTAGGAAGCGGAACCGCCTAATAAATTGGAATGCTCCTCGACCGGAGTCTTTACGGTGTCGAGCGCAATGGAACCAACAATTAAGACAGACATTAGAAACGTTCGAAGTTCGATGTTTGATGTTTGATGTCGAGAAGCAGGTGTTTTGCTTCACGAGCATAGCCGGCGATGTCCGGCGCTTTGAGCAAGCCGGACACAATCGCGACACGATGCGCGCCAGCGCGGATCACTTGGTCGAGATTGTCGATCTTAATCCCACCAATGCAAAAGATCGGAAGATTTACGGCGAGATGCGCTTGTTTGATATCTTTAAGTCCGATCGGTTGATAATCGGGTTTGGTCGGCGTCGCGAAGATCGGACCGAAGCCAATGTAATCGGCGCCTTCGCGCTGCGCTGCGCGAGCTTGCTTGAGGCTGTGCGTTGATTTTCCGACCACAACAGCGCGACCTGCCTTGCGCCGCACGACCTCAATCGAATCGTCATCCTGACCGACGTGCACTCCTTCGACCGGAACTTTTCTCGCGATTTCGGCGTAATCGTTCGCAATCAGCGGCGTGGAAGATCGGGTTGTCAATTCGTGTAACTCGGCTGCAAGATCGACAAGTTCATCGATCGACCGCTCTTTTCCACGCAACTGAATCAGGTCCACCCCGCCTTCGATCATTTGCTGCGCAATCCGGTGGCAGTCGTCGATCTCGACGTAGCTGAGATCAATGATGCCGTAGAGATGGCAATCGTGTAGCGTTCGCAAATTCTTATTCGTGCAAGCGAATCGGCGGCGAGGTCAGCTCGAGTTTACCTGATGACATTACCCGCTCGATAAAGCTGGTATCGTAGTTGCCGTCACGGAAATCACCATTTCGCATAATTGCCGCATGGAACGGCACCGTGGTTTTGATTCCGGTAATGTAATATTCGCCAAGCGCACGGCGCATTCGATCGATCGCGTTTATCCGGGTCGCACCAACAGTGATTATTTTCGCGATCAGAGAGTCGTAATGCGACGGCACGATGTAGCCGGTATAAACGTGCGAATCGATCCGAACTCCGCGGCCACCCGGCGCGTAATAAAAGGCTATTCGCCCCGGTGACGGTTGAAAATCTCTCTCTGGATCTTCCGCATTAATCCGGCATTGGATGGCGTGCAGTCGCGGAGTCGCATGCGCGATGTGCGGCGAAAGCGGCTTCCCGGCAGCGATACGGATCTGTTCCTTCACCAGGTCGCAGCCGTAAACCTCTTCTGTAATGGTGTGCTCGACCTGGATGCGCGTGTTCATTTCGATGAAATAGAAATGCCGATCTTGATCGACCAGGAACTCGATCGTGCCCGCATTCTCGTAATCGACGGATTTTGCCAGCTTCACAGCGGCATTCCCCATTTTCCTGCGAAGGCCCGGCGTCATGAGCGGTGATGGACATTCTTCAATCACCTTCTGGTTGCGCCGTTGAATGGAACAATCGCGTTCGCCGAGGTGAACGATGTGACCGTGACTATCGGCAACGATTTGAAATTCGACGTGATGCGGATTGACGATCAGCTTCTCGATATAAACCTGTTCATTCCCGAAGGCTTTCTCCGCCTCGTGACGCGCGCTGTGAAAAGCCGATTTGAGGCTTGGTTCATTATGCGCGCTGCGCATCCCGCGCCCGCCACCGCCGGCAGTGGCTTTAATCATCACCGGGTAACCGATCTTCCTTGCGATTTTAATCGCATCGCTTTCCGTCTCGACGATCCCATCGCTTCCCGGCGTCACTGGCACGCCGGCTTTCCGGGCCTGGGCGCGGGCCGCATTTTTATCGCCCATGGCCTGCATCGCACGTGAAGAGGGCCCGATGAACTTGATATTGCAGCTTTCACAGACTTCTGCGAAATCCGGGTTCTCGGCGAGGAACCCATAACCTGGATGAATTGCATCGACATCGCCGATCTCGGCTGCGCTCATGATGCGATCGATTTTCAAATAGCTTTCCGAGCTTGGCGCCGCGCCGATGCAGATGGATTCATCTGCCAGCTGAACATGCAGCGAATCGACGTCTGCTTCTGAATAGATCGCCAGTGTACGAATGCCGAGCTCTTTGCACGCACGAATGACGCGCAACGCGATTTCCCCACGATTGGCAATCAGAACTTTCTCAAACATATGGACCCGCGATGCGGCGCGCCCGGCGGTCGCGCGCTGCCGCGTTTGCCTCAACGAACCCGAAACAGCACCTGGCCGAACTGGACTGGCTTGCCATTTTCAGCCACCACTTCAGCAATGACACCGCTCGTTTCGGCTTTGATTTCGTTCATCACTTTCATCGCCTCGATAATGCAAACTACCGTGTCCTCAGTGACAGTGTTTCCAACGTCGACAAAAGGCGCGCCGTCCGGCGATCCAGCCTGGTAGAACGTCCCCACCATGGGCGAAACGATCTCTTTCAGTGGCGCGCTTGCGGCCGGTTTAGCCACGGCAGTCGCACCTTCCGAAGTAGTCGCCGCCGATTTCGACGGACTGATAACCGCCAGCGGCGCAGCCACGGTCGTCTGATCGGTTGTGCTTTTTTGAAGCTTGAGACGAAAACCGTCCTTTTCGATCTCAAAAACCGAAAGATCGTTCTTCTTCATCAAATCGATGAAGGCTTTGATTTCTTTGATGTCTTTGGGGTCCAAGGCGCGCTCCGTGGTCGAGGCTTAAGCCGATTAGGTAAAGCGGTTTTGGTAGCAAGGTCAAGCGCTGGAATGGAGTACTGGAGCATTGGAGCAATGGGCTTTGATTCTGCCAGCGTTCACCATTCCATTGCTTGATCACTCCACTACTCCATTTCCGGCTCATCGATGAAACTGACGATTACGTCGTCGTCGATAAACCGCCGTTTCTTCTCGTGCATCCCACGAAGCCAAGCCGCGCACCGACACTTTGGAAGGAATTGCGCGAATTGCTCGCCTTTGAAATTGCCAACGGCGGTCAGGTTTCAATCGTGAATCGGCTTGATCGCGAAACCAGCGGCTTGGTTCTCGTCGCGAAAACATCGGTGGCCGCCCGAAAATTTGGATTGCTCATGCAGCGGCGTCGACTGCGCAAAGAGTATCTCGCGATTGTTTGGGGTTGGCCGGAATGGGAAACCAAGCTCGTTGACGCCCCGTTAGATCGACAGGGCAAGCATCAACAATCAGCGATCTGGCTCAAACAGATGATTCATCCTTCCGGCGCGTCCGCGCAGACTGAATTTCGCGTCGAGCGACGGTTCGTTAGGCCCGGCGCGCCACCTTCGCCTTTGCTCAGGGTAGGCTCAGGTTGCGGCCTGCCAGGCGACAAATTTAGCCTGATTCGCGCCATCCCGCGCACTGGACGGACTCATCAGATTCGCGTCCATCTCGCCTCAGTCGGTTACCCGATCGTGGGCGACAAAATTTACGGGCCTGACGAACAGCTTTATCTCCTTTTCATCGAGAGTGGGTGGACGCCTGAACTTCAGCAGCAGCTTCTATTGCCGCGACAGGCGCTTCACTCAGCCAAACTCTCCATTGAAGGCGAGCGCGAATGGAACAGTGCATTGCCTGCCGACCTTGAGGAATTCTGTAGCTGCGGTCTACTTGCCGCGCCGCAGCTTCGCGCAGGCGGGTGACCGCCGACTCGCATCGCACGACGTCTCGACCAATTGCAATCGCACTGACTCCCCCTATCGTAGGCGCGCCGGTGAAAATGTCTCGCGCTTCCACTGCTTGTGCACTTCTTTTTGCATGCTCACAAGCATTCGGTGGCATCGCGGCTTCTGGTGTTGAATCTGCAAAAGAGGAATTCAATCCCGAGCGATTCGAAGTTGCGCTCGAGTCCGGATATTTATTCGGTTTTATCAATCCGCCACGCAGTTACCAGATCGGCGCGGAGTTCTTAACTGCGCGCGTTCGTTGGGGCGTGGTGCGGAGCGACATGTGGCTCCGCGGTTACAACCAATTTTATATCAGCGCCATCGCCGAACCGATTTTCCGCGGAATTGAGAATCACTATTTCGGACTCAACTTCGGCATGCGTTACAACTTCGTCCGACCGGGGAGCCGGCTCGTTCCCTACATTTCCGGCGGGCTTGGTTTAGGATGGATCGACAGCCATCCGGAGATTCCCGGCGGACAGGGGCAGGATTTCACCTTCAATATTCTTACGGCGGCAGGGATTTCCTACAAAATGAATGACCACTGGAAATTGAATGCAGGAATCCTTTACGAGCATCTCTCCAATGGCGGGCAAACCGATCCAAATCCGAGTTTGAATCTTCTCGGGCCGCAAGTTGGCGCGACGTATTCGTTCTGAACGAAGTAACCCATGTCATGTTGAGCGAAGCGAAACACCTC
>QHOD01000138.1 GCA_003218615.1 Verrucomicrobiota bacterium | reverse complement strand
CGCACGCAATGCCAATTCTTGAATTTCCTTTGTTTTGTCGGGATCGATCAACGCCGGGCAAACATGCTTGGCTCCTCCGCCTGCTTGCGGATTCAGGAAGGGATACTTATTGGTGAAATCGTAAAAGCCACCCTTCGGAATTATCTCGAGAATTGGCAAGGCCTGGTCACCGAGAATACCAATCGTCAATTCCCGGCCAGGCACAAATTTTTCGACCAGCAATTCATGATCGTATTTTTTCGCTTCGGCAATCGCTGGCTCGAGCTCGTCCATCTTTTTCACAATGCAAACGCCGACGGTTGAGCCTTGTCGCGGCGTTTTAATTACAAGTGGCAGTTCCATGCCGGGAGACTGATGCACTCCGATGGTTTCCCACTCCGGAGTGCTTACGCCGTGCTGCCGGAATTTTTCCTTCGATCGGATTTTGTCGAAGGCCAGCCGGCTCTCTTGAATTCCTTCGCCGGTATAAGCGACGCCGCGATCCTCGAGAATTTTTTGTAGTTGGCCATCCTCGCCGAAAGTTCCATGGATCGTAATGAACGCTAGATCGACATCGCCGGGTAATCGGAAACTTTCATCTCGAACATCGACTTCCAGGACCTCAGCGCCTAACGAACGCAGCGCTTTCGCAACGCCGCGCGCAGTCGCGAGCGAAACTTCGCGTTCCGATCCGGGACCGCCCATCAGCACGGCGATTTTCCTGGGCAAAATGCCGGTGTTTTTCATGCCGGCTCCCCCACGATTTGCACTTCGGTTTCCAATTCAATCCCACGTTTGGCGCGGGCCGTCGCTTTGATTTTCTCGATCAACTCGAGCATTTCTACCGCGGTCGCGCCGCCGTCATTGACGATGAAATTGCCGTGCACTTCCGACACTCGCGCTTTCCCGATGCGCGAGTTTTTTAATCCCAATTCATCAACCAGTTTTCCTGCCGGACACGAATCGGGATTTTTAAAAATGCAGCCTGCGCTCTTGGCAGCCGGTTGCGTGGTGCGGCGTTTTTCCTGCGAGGCTTCCAACTTGCGAACGATTTCTTCAGTTGGCGCGGGTTCTCCACGAAAGACCGCTGAGACGGCAAAGTTATTTTCGAGCAATGGGAAATTTCGGTAGTGCACCTCCAGCTCGTCGCGTCCTTTTGTATGGGCCTCACCGTTTTCGTCGAGATAACGAACGCGCACGACGTTTTCAAAAGTTTGCGCGCCCATTGCGCCGGCGTTCATGCGCAGGCTGCCGCCGACTGCGCCGGGAATACCCTCCATCCACTCAAGTCCACCAAGTCCAGCTGCCTTACCCGCGTAGGCGACCTGTCTCAATTTCGCGCCGACACCTGCGCTGATTTCGTTGCCATCGATCTTGATCTTGTCGAAATCGCCGCCGCAGGGATGAACCACCACGCCACGAATGCCACCGTCGCGCACGAGCAAATTTGAGCCACGTCCAATGACAAAAAGTGGAAGGTTTTCCTGCCGGCAAAAACGAATCAACTCCGCAAACGCATTCTCGGTCCGGGGTTCGACCCAAAACTGCGCCGGACCACCCACGCGCAAAGTGGTATGTTTCGAGAGTGGCTCATAAAGCCGCACATCGCCTCCCTCACCGATGATGGCTTTTAATTTCTCCGCAATCACGAGATCAGCGGCCAGGATCGACAATTGCTCGTGAATGTTGCCAGCGCCAAGGCTCACAATGAGATCGCCGGAGTCCAGGATGTTGCCCACCTCACGATACACCGATTCGAAATGCGGCTGATAACTGACGCCGCGATGTCCGTGCGTCGCCATTTCGTCCGCAATGGTTTTACCGCTGATTCCAGCAATCGGCGCTTCGCTGGCGGGATAAACGTCCGTTACGACCACGCGATCGGCGTCGTCAAAGGCGCGTCCAAATTCTTTGCACAGCGCTTTGGTCCGGGAATAACGATGCGGTTGGAACATGGTCAGCACGCGCTTGCGACCAATTGATCTCGCTGTTTTCAACGTCGCGCGGATCTCGGTGGGATGATGCGCGTAATCATCGACGAGCAAAAACCGGTCGCTTTCGTACTTGATCTCAAAGCGACGGCGCGCATGCTGGAATTTGCGCAACGAAGCCGCAATTTTTTCAAAGGGAATCCCAAGCTCGGTGCCGAGGGCGATCACGCCAACGGCATTCTCGACATTGTGCCGGCCGGGGACATTCAGGACTGCTTCGCCCAGTTGCTGCCCGCGCCGATAAACGCAAAAGAACGAAGCAAAGTCCCGCAGTTCGACGTTGGCGCCGCGGTAATCAGCGCTCTCAGAAAATCCGTAGGAGATCGCGGCATCGTGGTTTGCGCATAATCGCGCTGCGCTTGCGTCATCGGCGTTATAAAAAATCGTTCCGCTCGTTTGCTCGATCAGTTGGGCAAAGACTTTTTCGATTGCGGCGAGATCGGGATAAAAATCAAGATGCTCCTCTTCGATATTTAAAATGAGTGCGTGCTTTGGATGAAAACAGCGCAGCGTCCCATCACTTTCATCGCCTTCGGCGACGAAATGTTCGCCGCGCGGATCCCAATGCGCGTTGGTTCCAAGAATGGGAATCTCCGCGCCAACGTAGTGCGATGGATGCAATCCGCCTTCGCGCAGAACATGCGCGACCATGGCTGAGGTGGTCGTTTTTCCATGCATTCCGGCGATGACGATGCCGCATTTGGCGCGCATGATCGCGGCCAGAGCTTCGGCGCGACGTATGAGCGGCTTGCCTGAATCGCGCGCGCTCACCAGGATTGGATTGTCGCTCCTGATCGCCGACGAAAAAACGATGAGATCGGCGTCGCTGGCGTCCTCCGCGCGATGTTGCTGATGAAAACGCAGACCGAGCCGTTGCAATCGATCCGTCTCCACCGTGCTGACTTTATCGGAGCCACGGACCTCATGCCCGAGTTGGAGTAAGAGCGCAGCGATACCGCTCATACCGCTTCCAGCGACGCCGACAAGATGAATCCTATGGTGCTCGTGCGTGAGCCATCTTGGCAGGTCAATTTCAGAGCCGGGCTTCATGGCTCGTATATTTTTCCATGGTCGTGACCACGCGCCCGGCCGCGTCTTTCGGTGCGAGACGCGAACAATTCGCGGACATCTGTTGAATTTGCTCCGGATTCTCGATTAACTCCCGGATTTTGCGTGCGAGCAATTCGCCGGAGAGCTCCGATTCCTTCAGGAGAACCGCGGCTTCAGCACGGGCATAAATCTCCGCATTGCGTGTTTGATGATCGTCGGTGGCATATGGAAATGGAATTAGAATGCCCGGCAATGAAAAAGCGGCGAACTCAGCGAGACTCGCCGCGCCGGCTCGCGCGACCAGGAGATCGGCAGCGCTATAAACTTCCTCCATCCGATGATGAAAGGCGGCGACGTAAACAGGCACATTTTCGCGGCGATAATTATCTGCGACCAGACGTTCATCCCGCGCGCCGGAAAGGTGGATGACCTGCAGCGGGACCCCTTGCAAGAACGGCAACGCTTTGATCATCGCCTGGTTAATTCCGCTGGCGCCCTGGCTTCCTCCCATCACCAGCAGCGTGGTCAGATCATCCCGCAGTCCGAGTTTGCTACGGGCGATCTGTCGATCCAGGCGTTTCAGCTCGGTCCGAATTGGCGTGCCGGTAACTTCGGTGCGCGCTTTCGGAAAGAACGGCGCGCATTCCTTGAAGCCGAGCATGACTGCGCCCACCATGCGTGCGGTTAACCGGTTTGCTCTTCCGGGCACGGCATTCGATTCGTGAATGAAAGTAGAAATGCCGCGCATCCGTCCGGCCACCACCGGCGCGGTGGAAGTGAACCCGCCCATGCCGAGGACCACCTGAGGTTTGAATTTGCGGTAGATGGATCGACAAAGCGACAGGCTTTCATAGAAACGGCGAACGAAACCGAGAATCGCAGGCGAAAATGGCGACGGCAGTCCTACCGTTGGCAATTTCTCGACCTGGAAAGCGGCGCGGCCGGAAAGCGCGAGCGCGTCAATGTCCTTTTCGGAAACCAGCAGCATAACCTCATGGCCGCGATCGCGCAGCACCTCCGCCACAGCGATGCCGGGGAAAAGATGTCCTCCGGTGCCTCCGCATGCGATCACTGCATTCATAGTTGATTGTTCAATCTTAGTCTTAAATCCGCGGCGTTGTCCGAACGCGCATAGTCGCGTTTTGCTGGCGCGCTGGTTCAAGAACGCCCTGCCGATAAATATTCAACAGCAAACCGACCCCGAACATGCAAGCGACCAGATTCGAGCCTCCGTAACTGATAAAGGGCAGGGGCAGTCCTTTGTTTGGAAGAAGTGAAGTAGTCACGCCAATGTTTACCGCAGCTTGTAAAGCCAGAAGCGAAACAACACCACAGCCGAGCAGCAAACCGAAACGGTCTTTGGCGTGCAGCGCGATCATGATCCCGCAAACAATGATAACTACGAATAAAAAGACCACGAGCAGACTGAACCGCAGCCCGAGCTCTTCGCCAATGATCGGAAAAATAAAATCGGTGTGCGCGTAAGGCAGATACAGCATCTTCTGGCGACCGTTACCCAAGCCCAGCCCGTCTATTCCGCCGCTGCCCCAGGCGATCAAAGCCTGCATCTGCTGCAAACCGGCGTCGTCCTTTGTGCTTTGCGGGTGAAGAAATGCGGAGAGCCTGCCCATTCGTTCCGAAATTTGCGTCGCGACAATCAGAAGAGCGCCAAGGCCGGCAAACGAGATAATGCCAAGCCATAGCAGCTTCGCTCCAGCAACGAACATGACCACAAAAGCAGTCGTCCCCAGCAAAGCCGTCGTCCCAAGATCGACTTCCCCAAGAACAAGCACAGCCAGCAAGCCGATAATTGCGAGTGGGATAACGAATCCCTGGAGCCAGTTATTGCCTGCGTTTTCGTACCGGGAAAACCAGGCGGCGAGAAAAAGGAGCGCGGCGATCTTGGCCAGCTCGGAAGGCTGAAAAACAAATTGGCCATATCCCACCCACCGGCGCGAACCGTTAATGCGCATCCCGAGGTGCGGAACGTAACAGAGGACCAACGCGATCAGCGCGAGGGTAACCCAAAGCCACCATGTCCGTTGCCAGAAGTGATAGTCGATCAGCGCAGCAAACGTGCATGCGACCAACCCAATTCCGAACCAAATCGCCTGTCGTTTTATGAAAAAATAAACGTCTCCATGGCTGTTGTGGGCAAACGCACTCGTGCTGAAAAGCATGATAATGCCGATGACCAGCAGTCCCAGGACAGCCAGGAAAAGAACGTAGGCACTTTTACGATACATGGTTTACGTATGGAGCGCGTTAAAACTCACTGGTGCGAATTTTTTGTTTTCGTTGCTTTGGGGATCGAAAGCTTTTGCCCGATCTTCAATTTGCGCGGATCCTCGATGTGATTGAGGGCGATCAAATCGTCGTAGGAAACCTTTAGTTTTTTCGCGATCGTCACCGGATTATCGCCTTTTACAACCGTGTAAAGTTTCCCTGAAGACACAGGCACTTTCCGGTGTTCTGCTGACTTAACGTGATCGTCTTTCGCGAGCGGTTTCGCGGGCGAATGCGGCGTTTTCGGCTCGTCACGGGGCGCGCTTTCTTTTTGCGCCAATGGCGATCGCGGGTTCGAAGGATCCGAGTTAATTGTCGATCCCGGAGTGGCAACAGGATTAGTTTCCGTGTTTGCCGCAACTGCGGGCACAAACGAACTCTGCCGCGTCT
>QHOD01000137.1 GCA_003218615.1 Verrucomicrobiota bacterium | reverse complement strand
TTCCAAAAGCCGCGCCTGCGGGAATGAAAATGTGGGAATGGCCTTTGTGCCGCGATACTCGAGACGCTGGGGTCCCTCCCACATTAAAGATCAGCAGCCGCTTCCCAATTTTGAGGGGTCGCTTCGTTTCGTTAGCGCGCGCAAATCGTTTCAGCCAATCGCGTGGCAATTTCTTGCCGCGTCCACCAAATTCGCTGACGAGTTTTTGCGCGTCAGTTCGCGACTTGCAGACAATCTCCAATTGCAATCGTCTGCGTCCCGGACTCGAGATAATTGCAAGCCCACCTCGAGCGCGCGCCTGCAACGTTTCTTCATGAGCGATCGTCCATCGCGGCTCCGCCACTTTTCGCCACAGATATAATGGAAATCTTGGGGCCACTAGAGCTGCCAAACAGAGCTGGAGTTCAGTGCCACCCGTACCGCTTTGGCCGGTCCGCCTTCGCCAAAGGCTTCGGTGGAGCGGGTGACGAGGCTCGAACTCGCGACGTCCTCCTTGGCAAGGAGGTGCTCTACCACTGAGCTACACCCGCAATTTTCAGGGGAAGAAATAATGTCCAGCAAGCAGCGCGGTGCAACCCTTTAATTGCTCGCGCAAGATTGAGTACTCTTGAAATAGTTGAATCCAAATGGAGGGTTAAGGGCGTCTCATTGCCAAAGGACCGCTATGAAAATACCAGTTATTGTCTGCATTTGCTCGATTACGCTGACCACGGGCTCGTTTGCGCAGGCGCCAACTGCGTCGCCCACGCCTTCAGCGACAGCAACAGCGTCGGTTACCGCCAGCGGTTCTCCATCAGATCTCGCCGACAGGATCCACCAGAAGCTGGAGAAAAAGTTTCGCGGTCAGCACGGGATCATCATTGAGGGGGGCAATCACGATGAAGATGCCGATCTTCGAAAGATGCGCGACTTCGTGGCGATTCCGATCGTGGCGATCGTGTTTCTATCAATATTTGGCGCGCCCGTGCTGATAGTGATGATGATAGGAATGTTCGCCTTTTTCATGAGCCGCATGCGGCAACGCACCATCCGAATGATGGTCGAGAAAGGTCAGCCGGTTCCCGCAGAACTGCTTGCACCGACCAGGCGAGCCGTGCATCAGCGGTCGGATGTGCGGCGTGGTGTTGTGTGGACGATGGTGGGCCTTGGCTTAATGGTCTTTCTTGGTGCGGTCAATGATTGGGAAGGTGGAGTATGGTCGTTGGGCCTTATTCCATTTCTGATTGGCCTCGGCTATCTCATGGTGTGGAAATTGGAAGGGACAAAGAACGTTCCTCCTCCTCCGCCGGGATCGTAGTGTCGCGACGTGGAGCTGACAGATGCGCAGCTTGTTGCTCGGACGCTTGTTGATGACGATCATCATGCCTTCGCCGAACTGGTTCGAAATCATCAATCGCTCGTGCGCGGTCTCCTCCGCCAGCTCACTGGCAGCGACATTGGTCTGGCCGATGACCTCGCGCAGGAGACGTTTCTGCGCGCCTACAAAAATTTACGCGGCTTTCGGGGCGAGGCGCGGTTCTCCACCTGGGTTTACCGGATCGCTTACAACTGTTTTCGCGAGCACGCGCGCAAACGAAAGGAACTCGTCGGCATCGACGAAGAACAACTGGAGAGCGAACACGATCCGCAGACAGCCGATCCTGCACTGCGCCATGATCTGATGCACGCATTGAATTTGCTTCCATTGCACGAGCGCACAGCGGTGGTGCTTTGTTGCCAGAATGGTTTGTCGCATGACGAAGCCGCGCGCGTTCTCGACATTCCGCTCGGAACGGTCAAGACGAACGTGTTACGCGGACGCGAGAAATTAAAAAAGCTGCTGGCGGCATGGGGACCGAATTGATACAATGAACGCGATGATCGACGACGACACGCTAGATCGACAATTGCGGGACGCGGCGCCGTATATCGACGACGAAGGCTTCACCGCGCGCGTTATCGCCAGGTTGCCCGCAGCGCGGCCCGAGCCGCGATGGCTGCGTGCAATGGTCCTGCTCGGCCTGACAGTACTCGGAAGCGGTTTTGCCTACTTGCTTTCCGGCGGTGGCCGCTTTGTCCGCGAAGGCGTGATCCAGTTGTCGAACTTTCCGATCTGGCTGTTGCTCGTGTTCGCATTCGGTTGCGGCCTCGTCATTGGCGCCTTCGCTGTCATCTTTGCCATCCGCAGGACGCCAGAGGTGCGCGATCTCGCCCGCCTACGGTTTTGAAACGGCGTCGTGGTTATGCCGCGCACAACTCGCGCGCCTGCTTAACGTCCGCTTCGATCTGCCGCACAAGCGCGTCGATGTTCTCGAATTTCTTTTCCTGTCTAAGATAGCGGATGAATCGCACTTCGAGATCGCTTCCGTATATATCGCGGTCGAAATCGAGGAGGTGAATCTCTAGAATGCGCTCAGAGTTACCTTTGCTCACTGTTGGCCGATAACCGAGATTGACCACGCCATGATATAAGGTTCGATCAATCCGCGCCTCGGCCAAATAAACGCCATTGGGCGGAAACTGCTCGCTATGTGCACTCAGGTTAGCAGTGGGATAACCAAGTTTTTTCCCGAGCTTGTCGCCGGCTTTCACTGTACCCAGAATGGTGTACTCGCGTCCAAGCATCGCCGCCGCCGTTGCGAAATCGCCTTTTTCCACCGCCTGCCGGACCGCTGTGCTGCTCACAACAGTTCGATTGACTTTGACCGGCGGAATTCCAACGACGTCGAAATGAAATCGCGCGCCAAGTTTTTTTAGAAGATCGAGATTTCCGCGCCGATCCTTTCCAAACGACCATTCGTGGCCGACGCAAATTTCGCGCAGCGGTTTCGAATGCATCACCAGTTGCTGCACGAAATCTTCCGGCGCAGTCGCGGCAAATGTTTTGTCGAACTTAATCACCAGCAGATGCCGGACGCCGAGGTCGCGGATCAATGCGATTTTGTGCGGCGTGGCTGTGAGCAGATGCGGCGCGTCATCCGGTCGGAGCACCTTCATTGGGTGCGGATCGAAGGTCACGACCACGGGTGTCCCGTTCTCTAATTGGGCGTGGCGCGCGGAAGTGGAAATGACCGCTTGATGACCGCGATGGACTCCGTCGAAAACACCGATGGCGAGAAAAAGCGGACCAGGCAATTGAGCGAGCTCGGTGATGGAATAGAGCGTTCTCATCGGGATAATGACGAATGACGAATGACGAATGACGAATGAAACCCAAATGACGAAACGGAAATAACAGCGCAGAGGTGGTGCGTTCGTGCTCTGTCCTTTGTCATTCGCCTTTACCGCTCTTCCAGATCTTGGCAAAGATCAGATGCAGTTCCCTCGCTTCCAGCCACACGTTGCGTGGCTCGGTTTTCAGTTCCGGGACGGCCCGAACCGCCATCCGGAGAAAATGCTTCGTCTCACGTGCCTCCTTCTTGCACGTCCCAATGCACTTCAAAAATTCTTTCTTCGAGACGGAATCATCGGCCTCAACATAATTTGCCCCCACGCTCGTTCCGGCTCCAACCAATTGGCTGATGATTCTGTCTGTCGTCGGCCCTTGCGAATCATCATATCGGTGCGCGCTTTTAGATTTCGTCATTTCTTCTTATGCTCCGCGCATGCGTGAGACTTCGGGAAGTGTCAGGAGCCGGCTGAGAATTTCTTCGCGTGACGCGTTTTTGATGTGGTCGACGCTGATCGCCTGAGCGACATCGAAACGACCGGATTTTGTGCGTCGCAGCGATTTTAAGTGCGCGCCGCAGCCAAGAACCTCGCCGATGTCGTGAACATAGGTGCGAACATAAAAGCCTTTGCTGCACACGACGCTGAAATCGATTTCGGGAAGAGTGATTCGATCGATCGTATAGCGATAAACGTGGACCAGACGCGGCTCGCGCTCGACCACTTTTCCCTGGCGCGCAAGTTTGTAGAGCGGCACGCCGCCATGCTTTTTCGCGGAAACCATCGGCGGCATTTGATAAAAATCGCCGCGAAATTTCTCAAACGCGGCGCGGATTTCGTTTTCATCCAGCGCGGGAACCGGCCGTTGTTCGGTCACTTCACCTTGTCGATCTTGGGTGCTGGTCGTTACGCCGAGCACAAACGTTCCGACGTATTCCTTGTCTTCGCTCATAAGCAAATCCTGAATTTTCGTTCCGCGCCCCAGCGTGAGCAGCAGCAAACCAGTGGCGATGGGATCGAGCGTGCCGCAATGGCCGACTTTCTTGATCCCGAGCCTTCGCCGGACCAGCGCCACGACATCGTGGGAAGTCATGCCTTCTGCCTTATCGACGAGCAGGACGCCATCAGGAGTGGGATTTAAGGACGTCACCAATTTCCTCCAAGACTTTTTCTTCGACTTCAGCGAGCGTCCCGCGAACACGGGCCCCCGCCGCGGCGGTATGTCCGCCGCCGCCAAATTTCTGGCAAATGGCACAGACATCAACGGCATCGCTTTTCGAACGCATGCTGACGCGCACCTTGCCATCGGCCAATTCCTCGAAGAAAACGGCGACAATCACGCCGCGAATCGCGCGGAGATGATCGATCAACCCTTCGTTGTCTTCGGGAAGAACGCCCAGTTCGGCGGCCGTCTTTAAACCGAGGCTAAAAGTTGCTGCTCGACCTCCCTCTGTAAAACGCATGGTCCGGAGCAGTTCTCGCAACAATTCAAGCCGGCGTCGTGGGTAATTCTCGTACAATTGCTGGCTTAATTGGCCAACGTCGAGACCTCCGGCGCGAACAAGCTCCGCGGCAATCTCGAACGTGCGCGCACTGGTTTTTGGATATTGAAACGAACCAGTGTCAGTGGAGATCGCGGCGAAAAGATTTTCTGCGATGTCATGATTGAAAGGCAGGCCCTGGCTTTTGATTAGCCTGAAAATAATTTCTCCCGTTGCCGGCGCGCTCGGATCGACGATCACAAGGTCGCCGTAGCCGGGATTACTTAGATGGTGGTCGATGTTGATCCAAATTTTCGCCGAGCGAACAGCAGCAAGCGCGGTTCCGAGCCGATTTTGAATTGCCGTGTCGAGCGCTATTGCAACATCGACATCGTCCGCAGTCGAGGGCGGTTTGGTCAACAATTCCGCGCGCGGGAGGAAGGAGTACTTCTCGAGCATTCCATCTTCGTTCCAGACACGAACTTCCTTCCCGAGTTGCTGAAGCGACAACGCGAGCGCGAGCTGACTCCCAAGCGCATCACCATCCGGGCGGACGTGGCCCAAGACCGCGAAGTGCTGATGCTCGCGCAATACGCGCCCGACTTGCTCGAACGTGGTGTCGCTCACTCGTCCTCGCCGCGTGGGTTTTCGA
>QHOD01000136.1 GCA_003218615.1 Verrucomicrobiota bacterium | reverse complement strand
GGATGGCGGTGACCGGTCGCCAGTACTGGTAATAGTATTTCGATTCCCAAATCGCTATGGCGGCATCGGCCATTGCCACGTTTGTGAGGGCCAACAGCCGTGCCAGTTCCGCGGGGTTCGAGCTTGTGCCTATCTGATCGGCGATGTGCATGATGATCTGGTTGTATAACCGCGGCGGCGCGCAAAGGCTCGGCGTTCCATCGTAAGCCCAGAAAATTCCGATCTGAGTTTGTTCTGCGGTGCGGGTTGTCGGAGTTACGATCCCGTCACCGCCGATTGATTTCGCTTCGTTATAAGCCGCTGCGTATTCGACGCTGTTCAATGCAGGCGGCATCGGCGCGCGGAACTGGTTCGAGGATTGCAATACGAAAGGTTGGACAAAACCCCAGTACGCGCCGAGCGCCAATGGATGCTGGCTGATCGGGTCCTGGCGCCATTTCCCCGGGTCGTTACTGGTGATGAACTGAATGCCGACACGCGGTTCCGCCTGCTGCGATCCATCATTGGCCCGAAGCGCAAGTATCGCCGAAGCGGCGCGGTGCCCTAGTGAGACGCCATCTGTCTTGCGAGGCGAATTTGGAATCTGAGCCAGTTCGCTAGCCAATTGCTGGTCGAAGGCCGTCTTTTGCGAAGGAAAGAGCGCGTCCAGCGTAGCGCACGCCGCTTGTGCAATTGCACATTCCATCGACGTGTCGGGGCGCGCCGCGGCAAGGCCAGTATAGCTTTGGCAGCCGCCGTCGATTGCATTTACTGCTTCGAAAATCGCGATATGCACAATCGCCATCGCTCGGCTCGCGCGCGCTGGACCCAATTGTTCTCCGAAAACACGATTTTCCCCTACGGCGACAGGCGTGTGATCCAGCCCGCTCGCATTGATCGCGATCTCGTTCCAGTGCCGAATCCGGTTGGCGGGACCAATCCCATGCGGCATTGGGTGCGTTGAAGGCGTGGGAATTTGAAGTGCCGGCCGATAGCGGGGACCCCACGCGTCATTGAAGTTGCGAAACGCGGTCTGTGCGCCGACAAAGCCGACAAGAGCGAATCCAGAGACAGTAATTGCGAATAGGGCTGATTTTTGAGGGCCTTTTTTCACGGTAGAAACCGGTTTATAGCGTGTCGTAGCTCCTTTGACCAGTTAAAAGCGCGGGCAATCCTGGGTGCGGCGGTCCCTGCTCAAAAGACCGAGCGTTGACATTGACGAGCTGCTAATTAGCATCGCAATCGTGCTTCGCTGCGCCGGCCGCATTGCCACGATTTTCGCGCTCTGTTGCGCGATCGGGTTGCATTGGATCGCGCTTCAATCGGTGGCGTGGACAACGATGATCATAGATTATTCGAGGTGCGCGCCGCTGCGCCAAGCGATCACGCAGACCTTCGACGGCTCTCATCCGTGCTCGCTTTGTCACGCTGTGAGCAGAGGAAAGGATTCCGAGAAAAAATCTGATCTCCGATCGCCGGTGCAGAAGATCGACATGATCTGTGCGCCGCGCGCGATTGGTTTGGCGCCGCCTTTTAGACTTTTTGAGTACGCATCGGTTGATTTTTCATTCTGCAACATCGGGCATTCGCCACCGGTTCCACCGCCGCGATTCCTCCTGAGCTAATTCGCGATTCGAAATCGACTGCGCACTGGGTGTGCCCGGATCGCAGTCGTGCGCATCAACAAATCGGGGACTGCTGCGGGATTTTGCAGCGTCGCTCCCATTTTTAGGAGGAACCAAATGAAAATTTTACGTTTGTTTTGTTTGTTGGTCTTTGTCGTGGCGGGTGTGGTCACGAGTCGCGCGTGCGATCTTTGCGGCTGTTACACGCCACAGCTCAACGCCATGCCGGGAATGGAATCGACCCATTTTTTTCCCTGGCTGGCCGGATGGTACGCGGCGGTCGGCGAGCAATTCACCCGTTTTGCGACCGTTCAAGTGGATGGACACGAAGTCGCAAATCCGACCGGACAATATGAAAACAGTTCGATCACGCAGATTGTGGCCGGTTACCAAATCAACAGCCGCTTCGCTCTTCAACTCAATGTCCCGCTGATTTATCGCGAATTCAAAAGGCCGGAAGGTTTTAAGATTGATCGCGGCACAGTTTCCGGTCTGGGAGATGTGTCCCTTTTGCTGAAAACGGTGCTTTTTCATTACGCGTCGCCGGCGCGGAGAAGCTTTGAATTCGAGGGCAAAAATCCCATTGCGATCGAGCATGAGCCGGACTTCACGGCGTCGGCGGTTTTGCTGACCGGAATCAAATTTCCAACCGGTGACAGCAGCCGGCTCGAGGAAGAATTTCACGAAATCGAGATTCCCGGCGCGCCCGCGAGTGGGATCCACGGGCACGATCTCACCCTCGGAACGGGATCGTATGACGGCATCTTTGGAGAGCAGACGTCGCTCCGTTACAAGAATGTCTTCTTTGAAGCGAACGTCCAATTCACCTTGCGCGGTGATGGCACCCATCAATATCACTTCGCCAACGATCTCGTCTCGGCGGGCGGACCCGGTTACTACATCGTCCGTAACCGCGACACCACAGTCGGGGTGCAGTTTGTAGCCTCCGGTGAATACAAAGATGTCGATCGATTCCGCGGCGAAAAGGCGGAGGACACCGGCATCACTTCCGTCTTTCTAGGTCCGCGCATCGTAGTGTCGCGCGGGCGCTGGAGCGCGGAAGTTGCTGCTGAATTACCGGTGCTGATCGACAACACCGCGCTACAGGTTGTTCCCGATTACCGTTTGCACGGCGGGATTTCAGTGCAGTTTTAGCGATCGCAGTAGTCGTCGACTGTTAAAACGCGCTGACTGACGCGCCACAGTCGCGTGGCTAGAGAGCTACGACCACGTGATCAGACGCAGTTCGTGCGCTTGCATCAAATGTGAGTGAGTAGGCACGACGCGCACGCTGAATCCGTAAGTGCCGCTTTCGGCAGCCGGGACTGAGCCTTGATAGATGTAATTGCCGTCCGCATCCGCCTGGCTGTTCTGATTCAGCACGGTCGCCGTGGGATTGCGGATGTCGCCATTACCTACTTCGCCGTGGTATGCCTCCACGCGCACATGGTTCGGATCGACTGCGCCGAGATGAACGCGCGCGGTTATCTGCAAGGATTCCCCGACCAAAATATTTTGTCGATCTTTGTTGACGACCTGAACATCGGAAATCTGCACTTGCGGCCAATCCTTGCGTATTTGCGTCTTCCACTGGCTCAGTTGCGTGGCTGGGCCGCAGCCGTCGCGAGCGAAATTTTCGTACGATTGCGCAGCGGGAACATAAAGGTGCTCGGTATATTCCTTCACCATGCGTTGCGTGTTGAAGACTGGCGTAACGCTACGAATGGATTCGCGCATCAACTGCAGCCAGGCGAGGGGAAGTTTGCCGTCCGGCTTTGCGTAATAGAGCGGAATGATCTGGTTCTCGAGCAACTGATAAAGACTGTTCGCGTCCACTTCGTTCTGAAATTCGGTCGTGCCCTTATCAATCTCGGCTCCAATCGCCCAGCCGTTGTTGCCGTTGTAGCCTTCGCGCCACCAACCGTCGAGCACGCTCAGATTGATGCAGCCATTCGGCGCCGACTTCATTCCGCTGGTGCCGCTCGCTTCCAGCGGACGAAGCGGATGGTTGAGCCAAAGATCGACACCCTGCACGAGACGGCGCGCGATGTAACTGTCGTAATCTTCCAGAAAAACGACGCGATTTTCGACGCCAGCTTCGCGGCTGAATTTATAAACCTCCTGGATAAGCGCCTTGCCCCCTTCATCACGTGGATGCGCTTTACCTGCGAAAATGAATTGCACCGGCCGGGTTGTGTCGTTGAGCAATCGCTTGAGCCGTTCCTTGTCGGTTAACAAAAGTGTGCCGCGTTTATAAGTCGCGAAACGGCGCGCAAAACCAATCGTTAAAATCTCCGGGTCAAGAATGCGGTTCACCCTCCGGATCGATTCCGGCGATTCTCCTAGGCGCTGTCGCTGTCGCCGCACCCGCTCACGCACAAACTCGATTAGCCGCAGTTTGAGTTTCTGATGAGTCTCCCAGAGCTGCGCATCGGGAATGTCGATCACGCCGCGCCAAAACTCGGGTTCGGTGAGATGTTCCTCCCACGCGCCGAGATGCTTGCGGTAAAGCGCTGAAAACTCGGGCGCCATCCATGTTTTTGTGTGAATGCCGTTGGTGATACTCGTGATCGGCACTTCGTGCACCGGCACGCCGGCCCACACATCTTTCCAGAGCGATCGCGTAACGTCGCCATGCAATTTGCTCACGCCATTGGTATGCCGGCTGAGGCGCAGTGCCAGAATGGTCATGCTAAATGGGTCGTTCGGATCGACACGCGTCTGGCCAAAAGAGAACAATTCATCAAACGGAATGCCTAGTTCCTTCGCGAAACCGCCAAAATATCTCCGCATCATTTCGCGTGGAAAGGAATCGTTACCAGCTGGAACGGGGGTATGTGTAGTGAATACGTTCGCCGCCGCTACGACTTGAAGCGCGGAATAAAAATCGAGCTTCCTCTCGATAACGTTGAGACGAACGCGTTCGAGCGCGAGGAACGCCGAGTGCCCTTCGTTCATGTGAAATACGTCAGGCGCGATGCCCAGCGCGGCCAGCGCTTTGACGCCGCCGATCCCGAGCACGATTTCCTGACGCATCCGCATTTCGAGGTCGCCACCATAAAGCTCGGCGGTGATCCGCCGGTCCTCGGCACTGTTTTCAGCAATATCGGTATCGAGAAGATAAATGCTTACGCGGCCAACGCAGAGTTCCCAAAGCTTGGCGAAAATTTCTCGTTCCAGAATTGGCACCGAAATGAGCAAGTTCGTGTCACCGCGGCGGACTTCGCGAATCGGGAGGTGATAAAAGCTTTGATTCAGATTGATCGCTTCCTGAACGCCTTCCTTGTCGATCTGCTGCCTGAAATAACCATGGCGGTAAAGCAGGCCGATCCCGACGAAGTTTAGATCGAGATCGCTGGCCGATTTGCAATGATCGCTGGCAAGGATCCCGAGACCGCCGGAATAATTTGGGATCGATTCGTGAAAACCAAATTCAGCAGAAAAATAAGCGACCGGATTTTTGATCCCGCTTCCAGGTCCGGTTTTTCCGTAGGTGTCTTTCCGAGAGAGATAATTGCCGAATGCATCGTGCACTTCCTTCAGTTCCCTTAGGAAAGCCTTGTCCTGCGAGACTTCTTCGAGCCGCGATTGTCGCGAAAGCTGCAACATACGCACCGGATTGTGATTGGTCCGATTCCAAAGCTCCGGATCGAGCTGCCGAAAAAGACGACGCGCCGCAGGCTCCCATGTCCACCAAAGATTGAAACTCAACTCGCGCAGCGGCTCGAGCGCCGCTGGCAGGATCGGTGTCACATTGTAAGTTTGGAAAGTTGGCATGCGAGCAAGGCGGCGGAAACCAGGGCGGGAGTTAATCAAGAAAACTTGCTCCGGCAAGTCTGGCTAGAATGAAGATGTCGATCTTGCATTACACTTCCAGTTTATCACGCACCCCGCATTC
>QHOD01000349.1 GCA_003218615.1 Verrucomicrobiota bacterium | reverse complement strand
CATCGACTAATCGCAAAAACAAACGGCTTTCTTTCGCTTCTTTTCGACAAATCTTTGCGCGCATCAGAAAATCTTTCTTGCTTAGCGCTTCGTCCGCTTCGATCCAATTAGCCGCGACCGAGCCCGATGCTCGCACCAATTGTCGAACATCTTCGATATTGCTGAGCGTCCTTGGCAACTGCTTTACAAAGGCCCGAACTGATTCAGCGAACAAGAATGTCCGGTCCTCAAGGTCGCGTGGTTTAGCGCCGTCTTCCATTTTGGAGTTGGGATTTAATCCTTTGCTTGGGATTTGGGTTTTGGGATTTGGAGCTTCCGACAGCGGCTTGGGATTTGGAGCTTCCGGCGGCAGGTCATGTGGTTTAGCGCCGTCTTCCATTTTAGATATTGGGATTTGAGGTTTATTTGGGATTTGGAGCTTGGGATTTGGAGCTTACGGGTTTGGAGCCCGCCGCTGCGACGACCTTCTGTGCCGCGTCGGCGAGATCATCCGCCGCGATCAGCGCCAGGCCGCTTTCCTTGAGTAGTTGCTTCCCTCTTTCAACATTCGTTCCCTCCAGCCTGACGACCAGCGGCACGGACAATTTTAGCGTCTTCGCGGCGTTGATGATTCCTTGCGCGATGATGTCGCACTTCATGATGCCGCCGAAAATATTCACCAGGATTGCTTTCACTTTCTTGTCCGCGATGAGAATTTTGAACGCTTCGGTGACCTGCTCTTCCGTCGCGCCGCCGCCGACATCGAGAAAGTTGGCCGGTTCGCCGCCATAAAATTTGATGATGTCCATTGTGGCCATCGCCAGACCGGCCCCGTTTACGAGGCAGGCGATGTTCCCGTCCAGTCCGATATAACTAAGTCCGTGTTTGGACGCTTCGACTTCGCGCGGGTCTTCCTCAGCGATGTCGCGCATCGCCGCGATCTCTGGATGCCGATACAGCGCGTTGTCGTCAAAGTTAAACTTCGCGTCGAGCGCCAGCACTTCGCCTTTGGTCGTGAGAACCAACGGGTTCACCTCGACCATCGAACAATCGAAGGCGACGAATGTGCGGTAGAGTCCCTCGAATAATTTCGAAGCGCTCTTCAACTGCGACGACTCAAAGCCGAGCTGTTTCCGGCTGTGGCGCGATCGAGCAGGACCGCGAAATAAATCTCGCGCGCAATTTCGGCAGATTCCGCGACGAGCACTTTGTTCACGACGCGACCCGCCGGCCCGGTCTGATGCGTCACCAGCATTTCGCCAAGCATTTTCGCAGCAACTTCGCGCACTTCCTCCGGCGTTTTGCGAACATGAACGCCACCTTTGAATCCGTTTTTGAACGTCCCCTTGCCGCGGCCGCCGGCGTGAATTTGCGCCTTCACGACAACCTCGACATCTCCGAGCTGGCGCGCGATTTGTTCCGCTTCATCGAGTGTCGATGCAACTTTGCCTCGCGTCGTCGCCACATCGAATTTTTGCAGCAACTCTCTGGCTTGATATTCGTGAATGTTCATCGGCTTAGCCTGCGGTCGCAGACCGAGCAATTAGCTTGCGATAGGCATCGCAGCAACGGTTTTTGTTGAGCGCGGCGCTGCTATTTTATGGCCGCCAGTCGCGGTAAGCCTTGTGCGCGCCGACCGTGAGACTGGTTCCGGCCCTGCTGTGCCGATCGAGCTGTTCGGCCAGCCATTGAAACCATTCCCACGTTTTCTGCGAACCTGCGCGTTCCCGTTCATACTCGACGTAGGGTCGCAACTTGCGCCATGCAACCCGCACGGTACCGCCCATCAGTTCATCCACCACGTTTAATGGAACCATGCGCGCAAAGACCGCATAACCGAGGCCTTCGAGAATCAGACCGATCGATTGCGCAGCTTCGAGAACGCGCGGATCAGCTTCGATTTTCGACGCAGTCGCGCCATCTGGAATTGCCTGTACTAGCACCATTGATTTCATCCACGCCGGCGTCAGGATCGCCTGGACCGCAACCAACGCCGCTCGTTCTTCTCGTTCCTTGCGCGCGTGCCGCATTTCAATCAACCCGAACACGACAGCGGTCAGCACCGTCAGCGCGGTAGCAACGTTGGCGACTGTCGAAAGATCCACTGCGTCAATCTGCCGAAACGCGTCCTTTAATGTCACGCAAATTTGATTGA
>QHOD01000135.1 GCA_003218615.1 Verrucomicrobiota bacterium | reverse complement strand
TTGTGCCTGGCCGACACAAAGTTTTGTTCAAAAATTTCCCGAAGAATTCGCTGCTCGCGCGCAGAAGCCCGTTCCGCCTCCGCTTCCGCCGGAATATACGCCGGAGGAGCTAATCGAGGAGAAAGAGATTGCGGTTACTCCCCTCGCGCACGATCCCGGCTGGGAAAAAGCCGGCGCCGTGGGAACAATCTAGAATATGGCTGTGGAAAACAGGAACGCAGGAAAGGAATTGAGGGATTCGAAAATCACGGACGGGATAATTGCCGCAGCGATCGCGGTACACCGCGAACTCGGTCCTGGATTTCTGGAATCGATCTACGAACAGGCGCTCGCAGTGGAGTTTGCGATGTGTGGAATTGCCTTCATTCGTCAGAAACCAATTCCGCTTTTCTACCGTGATCATCAGATTGGCGAGCACCGGCTCGATTTTCTTGTCGAAGAAAAAATCGTGGTCGAACTCAAGGCCGTCGAAATGCTGGAAAATGTGCATTTCGCCATCGTTCGCAGCTATCTCAAAGCGGCCAGCCTATGTGATGGTCTGATCCTGAACTTCTCTTCAATGCCGCTGACAGTGAAACGCGTTCGGCGCGAGCGGGGCTTTGAAACGGCTGATTTACGCTTGTAAAAAATTCCCGCATTCCTGCTTTCCTTAGATATGCCTGATCCGGTGACACCAATGTTCAATGTCCAGATTGATGGCGTCTGGCATCAGTTCCCGAAAGGCACGCGGGTCATCGAAGCGTGCGAACAAGCCGGGAGTTATGTGCCGCGCTACTGTTACCACAAAAAACTGAGCTCGCCCGGCAATTGCCGGATGTGTTTGATCGAGATGGGATTCCCGAAGCTGGGTCCGGATCGCAAACCAGAGCTGGGCGCCGACGGCAAACCCATAATTAACTGGATGCCACGGCCGCAAATTTCCTGCGCTCAGGATGTCGCTGAAGGCATGGGCGTGCGCACAAATTCCGCGCTGGTCAAAGAATGCCAGCGCGGCGTGATGGAATTCCTGCTCATCAATCATCCACTCGATTGCCCAATTTGCGATCAGGCTGGCGAATGCCGCTTGCAGGAATTCAGCGTCGATTACGGCGACTCCAAGTCACGTTTTCTCGAGAACAAAGTCAAGAAACCGAAAAATGTCGTGCTCGGGCCGCGCGTTACGCTCGACGATGAGCGGTGCATTCTCTGCTCGCGCTGCATTCGTTTTTGCCACGAGATCGCGCACGACGACGTCCTCGGGTTCGTTGATCGCGGCAGTTACACCGTGCTGACCGCGCATCCCGGCAAACGGCTGGAGAACAATTATTCTCTCAACACCGTTGATATCTGCCCGGTCGGCGCACTCACTTCGACCGATTTTCGTTTTAAAATGCGCGTTTGGTTCTTGAAAGAAACCAAGAGCATCTGTACCAGCTGCGCAACGGGCTGCAACACCATCATCGGCACGCGGGAAGATGTTATCTACCGCCAGACGCCGCGTGAGAACGACGCGGTCAACTCCTGTTGGATGTGCGATTATGGTCGGCTGAACTTCTATTACCTGCAATCCGAGCGTCGGTTGCTCGAGCCGCAAATCCGTTCTGAAGGAAAACTGGTCGCCGCTCATTGGCCAATCGCGATCGCACAGGCAGCGCTCCAGTTAAAACAGTTTTCCGGCCCTGAGATTGCAATCGTTGCTTCCGGCCGAATGACCAACGAAGAGCTGTGGCTGACGCTGCAACTCGTCAAAATACTCGGGGTTGAGTTGATCGACATCGTCCCGCGAATAGGCGCCGGCGACGACATTCTGTTAAGCACGGATCGCAACCCAAACACCAACGGCGCGCATTTGATTCTGCACTTGGATTCAGGACCGGGCGCGAGCCTCCCGGCGATTGCCGAGGCGGTGAATTCCGGACGCCTAAAAGCGCTGCTCGCGCTCGGAGAAAATCCAATCAGATTCGGAGTGACGCCGGAAAAGCTCGCGAATCTACCGGCTTTTGTCGTGTTGGACATTCTTTCGAATGCAGCAACCGAGCATGCGACGATCGTGTTGCCTGCGTGCGGCTTCGCAGAAAAACGTGGCTCGACGGTCAATGGTGATGGTCGTTTGCAACGGCTCAACCGCGCAGTACGAGCGCCGGGCGAGGCGCGCGATGATTGGGAAATTTTGCGCGACCTGCTTCAAGCGCTCGGCGGCACCGACAGCCTCTACTCGATTGAAGATGTTTTTCGGCAAATGGCTGAAGCCGTCCCGCAATTCGCTGGGCTGAGCCTCAGCAAAATCGGCGACCTTGGGATTCACGTTATGGAGGCAGACGAATGTCCTCCGCCGCCATTCGATCCCGAAGCGGCAGACATCGAAGAAGCCGAAGCAAAACGTCCTCCCGGGCGCTGACGCGAGATCGAGATGGATTCATTCCTCATTATTACATCGCTGCTGAAGATCGTTGCGATTCTCTTTCTTATTCTCTCAATGGTTTCCTATGCAGTTTACGCCGAGCGGCGGGTGAGCGCCTTTATTCAAGATCGGCTCGGGCCGAATCGTGTGGGGCCGGCAGGCCTGTTTCAGCCGATCGCGGACATGTTCAAGCTGTTGCTGAAAGAAGATTTCACGCCGCGCAATGTAAACACATTTTACTACTGGCTCGCGCCATGTCTGGCGGTGATGCCGGCGATCATCACCATCGCAGTCGTGCCTTTTGGCAGCACCCTTTTCGGCGTGCCGATGGTGATTGCGGACGTGAATGTCGGGATCTTGTTCGTTTTCGCTATCGCGTCGCTTGGCGTTTACGGAATCGTCCTCGCCGGCTGGGCGTCCAATTCCAAATATCCGTTCTTGGGCGGCATTCGTTCCAGTTCGCAAATGATTTCATACGAGCTATCGCTCGGCCTCGCCGTCATTCCAATTTTCTTGCTCGTGGGGAATTTGCGCCTGACCAGTGTCGTTCGCTATCAGATCGAGCACGGCTGGTTCATTGCGCCGTTCATCGGCGACTGGACGAATCCGTGGAAATGGTTGCTCACTATCCCGATGATTATTTCGTTTATTGTTTTCGCAATCGCGATTTTCGCAGAAACGAACCGGTTGCCATTCGATTTGCCCGAAGCCGAGCAGGAGCTCGCCGGCGGTTACAACACCGAATACAGCTCGATGAAGTTCGCGCTTTTTTTCCTCGGCGAATACGCGGCCATGATCACCGGATCAGCTATCATGGTGACTTTGTTCTTCGGCGGCTGGCATTTTCCGGGCATCCCAGATGGATCGCGTGGCTGGGTTTTCGGTCTCATCAATATTGCGGTCTTCTTCGCAAAAGTCGCCGCCTTAATCTTTGTGTTCATGTGGGTCCGCTGGACATTGCCGCGTTTTCGTTACGACCAACTCATGCGCCTTGGCTGGCTCTTCTTTTTTGAAATCGCGCTGGTTAATATTTTCATAGTTGCCGCAATTTTGAGTCTTGCCCACTAAAGCCACGAAATGACACGAAAAATTCCCAGAACCGATTTGATCAAACTCTTCGCGTTCTTTCGCCTGTTTCCTGGGCACTTCTAATATGTCTGTCACCGTTCCACGTCCGAAGCTGAACTGGCGCGAGCGGCTTTATTTGCCCGCCATCGTCGCTGGGCTCGCCATCACCTTTAAGCATTTCAAAAACATGCTGCTCGGACGGACCAAGGTCACAATGCAATATCCCGAGCAAAAATGGGACAGTAGCCTGCCGGACTACTATCGCGGCGCGCCCGCGCTCGTGCGTGACGAGGATGGCCGCGTGCGCTGCGTTGCGTGCCAACTCTGCGAATTTATCTGTCCGCCGCGCGCGATCAAAATTATTCCGGACGAAATCCCTTCTAACGACCGCTTCGCCAAAGTCGAGAAGTACCCCGAGGAATTCGATATCGACATGATCCGCTGCATTTTCTGCGGCATGTGCGAAGAGGTCTGTCCCGAGCAGGCGATTTTTTTGCGGAAAGATTACGCCATCACCGGCTTCACCCGCGCCGAGATGGTGCATCACAAGGAGAAACTGCTTGAGATCGGCGGTGTCATGCACGGCGTCGTATTGAAATGGAACGAGAAGAAATGAACGCACAAATTCGAAATTAAGACTGATGCCTCCGTTTCTCTTTTGGACTTTTGCGTTACTGATGCTGATCTTCGGCGGGGCCGTCATCGTCAATCGCAATCCGGTGGCGAGCGCGCTCAGTCTCGTCGTTTCGTTCCTTGGTCTCGCCGCGCTCTTCATGTCGCTCGACGCCTACTTTGTCGGAATCATCCAGGTGCTGGTTTACGCGGGCGCGGTGATGGTCCTTTTTCTTTTTATCATCATGCTCCTCAACCTGCGCGTCGAAGAACAGCGCCAGATCAATTGGCTGGCCGCAGCGGGCGGCATCGCCGTCGCGCTTATCCTCCTCATTCAGATTTTCTTTGTGGTCGGCCACTTTCAAGCTGCTCGGCAGACTTTTCCGGCACTCGCAAGATCGACAACTGACGATGTCTGGAACATCGGTGCGCTGCTTTTCAGCAATTACAATCTGCCGTTCCAAATCATCGGGGTTCTCGTCCTGGTAGCAACAATTGGCGTAGTTCTTTTAAGCAGACGCGAGCGTCGATAAACCAGCCCACGGAACACACGAAATCACACGAAAGGAAAGAAATTGTGGAGTTGATATACAAGGATGAAAGCTACGCCATCATCGGAGCGTGTATGGCTGTTTACAAAGAAAAGGGATGCGGCTTTGTCGAACCGGTTTACCACGAGTGCTTGGAGATCGAACTCGAGTTGCAGGGAATCCCATTTCAATCCAAGGCACCGCAGACTTTGCAATATCGCGGGCGTACTCTCGTTCAAACGTTCACCCCGGACTTCGTTTGCTACGATAAGATCATCGGCGAGATCAAAGCTGTCTCCGCCCTGGCCGATAAGCACCGTGCGCAACTCCTAAATTATCTCAGCGCAACCGGCTGCAAATTGGGCTTGCTTGTGAACTTAGGCCATTACCCAAGAATGAAATACGAACGCCTCCTCAGCAGAAACCACGAACCTGTCGATGTTTATCTCTGAAATTTTCGTCTCTTTTCGCGTGTTTCGTGGGCGGAAAATAGCATGGCAACGCTCGGCGATTATCTCATCGTAAGCGGGATTCTTTTCGCCATTGGTTTCGCGGGCGTGATGCTGCGCCGCAATCTCATCATCGTTCTCATGTCGCTCGAGCTGATGTTGAACGCGGCAAATTTATCCCTCGTCGCATTTTCAAGATTTCGCGTCCAACCGAATGGTCTACCCGATTACAACGCGCAGGTTTTCGTTTTTTTTATCATCACCGTAGCGGCGGCTGAAGTGGCCGTCGGGCTTGCGATCCTCGTTGCCTTATTTCGCGCGCGCCAAACCACGGACGTCAAAGACATCAGCAGCCTGAAATTTTAGGCCGACCAATGAGTATGCTTCCGTGGTACGCGTTGCTCCTGCCGCTTGGCTCAGCAGTTGTTATCACACTGTTCACACTGCGACGGAAAGCGCTGAGCAGCTTCATTTCGGTCGCAGCAGTTCTCGGAAGCTTCATCTGCAGTTGCCTCATCTTCATTCAATCCGGCATCTCAGCACCAGCATCGACGTGGATCGAGATCAACGGCGTTTTCAACGTTCCGCTTGGTTTCGTCTTGGATAATCTCAGCAGGACGATGCTGGTCCTGGTCTCAGGCGTCGGCTCGCTCATCCATATTTACTCGCTGGGTTACATGCGGGATGACGAGGGTAAGTCCCGCTATTTCGCGGCGTTGTCGCTCTTCATGTTCGCGATGCTTGGTATCGTTCTGGCGAACAATTTCGTGATGCTGTT
>QHOD01000134.1 GCA_003218615.1 Verrucomicrobiota bacterium | reverse complement strand
AAAAACTGACCGAGGAAATCGCTTTTCTGCTGCCGGCATTCGCAATTTTCGTTTCAGGTTTGCTCTTTCAGTTTGCGCCGTGGGACTGGGACAATCTCAAACTTATGATCTGGGCTTACTTCCTCCTGCTGCCATTTTTATGGAGCCAACTTGTCGCTCGTTGGAGCGTTCCGGTGCGCGTCGGTGTTTGCATCGCACTCTTCAGTTCCGGATTCATCAGTCTCTTCGGCGGGCTGGCCGCCGGCCGTCCTGGCTTTGGACTCATCGATCGCGGAGAACTCGATGCGGTCGGTGCTGCTGTCCGACCTTTGCCTGTCGAGGCGCGCTTCGCCGCTTACCCCACTTACAATCACCCGCTCTTACTTCAAGGCCGCAAGGTCGTCATGGGTTATCCCGGCCATCTTTGGACGGAGGGCTTTGACCATTACGCCGCAACCCAGAGTCAGCTTCGTGATATGATGCAAGGCATCGGAAATTGGCGCCAAATCTCGCGCGCTTTGGACGTGCGTTACATTTTTTGGGGACGAGAAGAAATGATGAATTATTCCGGGAGCACGCGGCCATGGGAAACTACGGCCCCGCTCGTCGCTTCTGGCCGCTGGGGATCGATTTACGATCTGGGTCAAATACAGTCGCCTCCCTGAGACGGCGGCGCTTTTGACGTCGTCGAAATGGGTGTGCAAAGAAGACGAAATAGATCGCGCCCACAAGATCGACAAAGGTGCAGGACGGACTGGTCAAATGAAGTTGCCTGCCTCGCAAAGCAGTCAAGACATGTTCGATAGTAAGCTCGGGCGGCGTGGGGATACTCGTGTAATGGCGCCCGAAGGCGTGCAGCCGATGCGCGTCGGAAGTAGCGATCAACGGTTTGCCAAAGAGCGTCGCCACTTTTTCTGCGCGCCGATTTGGATTGAAGAGCCCCTTGTGAAAATGGCAGAGCTCGATCGCGTCAAAGCAATCGATTTCTGCAACAAGGCGAGACCCGATTGAGCTGCCAAAAACGTAAAAGGGATGCGGCGCAATCATAAAAACAGACCTTCCGCGCCGCGCCCGCAACCGTCGCAAATCGTCGAAATTCTTCAGCTCGGCGATTTCCTCGCCGGTCACATTCAGCGCAATGACATGCGCCCCACATAATCGCACCTCCGCCGCAGGGATGAGCAAAATGCCCATCGCCGCCGCGTCATCGAACACTTCCTGTCGGTCAAAGACGGCGTCATGCAGCGTGATCGCAAGCACCCGAAAGCCGAGCGCGCGCGCGCGCTCAAGCAATTGATGCGCGGAATAATCGACCGCGTCGTGGGGATCATCGAGCGTGTGGATATGCAGATCGATTTTGAGCCAATCGCGCTCGCCTGTTTCACTCGCCAAGATCGACATTATCTGAAAAACCTAACCGCGGATGACGCGGATTTCACGGATCAATTTGTGCTCAATATTGCTTTCGATTATAAGCAAGAGTAAGCCGCGACTTGCGAGGGCAAGCAGTCTGCAGGAGATTTTGCGCGCATTCCAAATTCAGACGCTCGGGTGGTGGAATGGCAGACACGTACGTTTGAGGGGCGTATGCCGAAAGGCATGCGGGTTCAAGTCCCGCCCCGAGCACTACTTTATTTAGCACGCGCCGCACAGCGACGTTGCTGCATCCGTCTAAGCCTCAACCGGCAACTCGACGTCGACCGGGCGCTCCTTCTTGCTTAGCGCACGGCGGAGCTTCGAGAGTGCAATGTTCTGCAATTGCCGAATGCGCTCCCGCGTCACGCCAAATTTCTTTCCCACTTCCTCGAGCGTTTTCGGTTTGCCGCCGTCCAGCCCGAAGCGTTGGAAAATAATTTTCTTCTCGCGATCGTCCAAGACATCAAGCAAACCGCCGACTTCATTGCGGAGGTTTTTATCGCGCAACAGTTCGAACGGCGTCTGAGCTTCCTCGTCTCCGACGATTTCGCCGAACTCGGTTGAATCATCGTCGCTAATGGGTGCATCGAGCGAAGCCGGACGGATCGAGACAGTCTTGAGCTGCGAAACTTTTCCGCTGGCGATCCCGATCTCGTCGCCAAGTTCGTCGTCTGTTGGTTCACGGCCAAGCTCCTCGCTCATTTGCAAGGAAACCCGACGCATCTTGGAAATCTTGTCCACGAGATGAACCGGGAGACGAATCGTTTTGCTCTGATTGGCCAGCGCCCGCTTGATCGATTGCTTGATCCACCATGCCGCGTAGGTGCTGAGCTTGCCGCCTTTGGCCGGATCAAAGCGCTCCACTGCCTTCATCAGACCGATATTTCCCTCAGAGATCAGGTCAAGCAGCGGCAAGCCGAGATTCGCGTAATCATGCGCGATTTTCACGACCAGTCGCAGATTGGAGCGAATCATGAGCGCCCGTGCTTCCCGGTCGCCCTTCTTGATCTTTGCGGCGAGAGTAATCTCCTGTTCCGGAGTCAGAAGCGGGATTTGCCCGATCTCGCGCAGGTAAATCTTAATTCCGGTATCGCTATCTTCGGCAGCCATATAACTCTTCTTCATCGATGATTTTGGGGGGTTGGATCGACATCTTACCGTCAGTGGTATTCGCCGGCACCTTGTCGATCGCGCGTTGTAGCATTCTCAAAAGTATTTAACAAGGTTAAATATTCGGATTTCTGACAGCCTTTGGACGGGTCTTGTTCAATCTTTTTCGAGGTCCCGCCGTTGGTCATTCTTTGGTGCTTTGTCCGAGCGAGCCCTCAAATATTTAACCAGCTTGGCGGAGGTAAGTCGCGTCTCGTCTTTGAGGGCATTTGCCGCTTTTCCATGCTCGGATTTTCTGCGACTCTGCCACGGCGATGCTGGCAAAGATTTATTCCGCTGCCGTTTACGGCGTAGATGCGTACGAAATTGAAATCGAAGTTAACGGCGCCGGCGGCGATCCAAATATCGTCATCGTTGGCTTGCCAGACGCCGCTGTGAAAGAGAGCCGGGACCGCGTCACCACTGCGATTGCAAATAGCGGTTATTATTGGCCGCGCGGCCGCACCACAATCAATCTTGCGCCCGCGGACATTAAGAAAGAGGGGCCGAGCTTCGACTTGCCGATCGCACTTGGGATGATTGCGGTGACCGAAGAATTGGACAGTTCGCCGTTTGAAAATTTCAGCTTTGTGGGTGAGCTCGCGTTAAATGGCACCGTGCGCGCGGTGAAAGGCGTGCTGCCGGTGGCGTTGGAAGCGCGTCGTCGAGGTAAGCGTGCACTCTTTGTCCCGGAAGCCAATGCGCTCGAAGCCGCCATGGTCGATAATATCGACATCTATGGGGTGCAAAATTTGCGGCAGACATTTGCTTTTTTGCGCGGCGAAACTGCGCTGCTGCCTACGCGCGCCGATCTGACCGGTTTTTTTGCTACGCATCAGACGTACGACGTCGACTTCAGCGATGTGAAAGGCCAGGGACACGTCAAACGCGCCATGGAAGTGGCCGTGGCTGGCGGCCACAACGTCCTGATGATTGGACCACCCGGCTCGGGAAAATCGATGCTCGCCAAACGCATCCCCACGATCATTCCACCGTTGTCGCTCGAGGAAGCAATCGAGACGACCAAGATTCACAGCATCGCCGGTCTGCTCGATGCGGAAAAATCGTTTGTTTCCACGCGACCGTTCCGCGATCCGCACCACACCATCAGCGACATTGGCTTGCTCGGCGGCGGCACATTTCCAAATCCAGGCGAAGTCAGCGTCGCCCATAACGGCGTTCTTTTCCTCGATGAACTGCCTGAGTTCAAAAGGTCGGCCCTGGAAGTAATGCGCCAGCCGCTCGAAGACGGGAAGGTCACCGTGTCGCGCGCGGCGGGCAGCGTCACTTTTCCATCGGAGTTCATGCTCGTTGCGGCAATGAATCCCTGTCCGTGCGGCTATTTTGGCGATTTGAAACGCGAATGCCGTTGCGGTCCGGTGCAGGTGCAGCGGTACCGCCAACGTATTTCCGGGCCCTTGCTCGATCGCATCGATCTGCACATTGAAGTTCCGGCCGTCGAATATCGAGACGTCGCCAGCGAACGCGCCGAAGAAACATCCGCCGCGATTCGCGGCCGGATCATGCGGGCACGTGAACGCCAGCAGGATCGCTTTCACAGTGACCCGAAAGTAACCTGCAACGCGCGCATGGCCACGCGACATCTCAAACAACATTGCAAACTAAGCCAGGATTCGCAGGATCTGATCCGTGTGGCAATGAATGAATTAAATCTCAGCGCCCGCGCTTACGATCGCATCTTGAAGGTCTCGCGGACCATTGCCGACCTCGACGGCAAGATCGACATCTCACCCGAGCACGTGAGCGAAGCGATCCAGTATCGCACCTTCGATCGCACCTTGTGGGTATAGCAGCGACCTTATTTACGTCTAGATAAATCGAGCGCGATTCGCGCGATGCTGTAGAACAAGAGCGCCGCTCCGATGGGCACGAGCCAAACCCCCAGTCCTGGATCGCCATCGTAGATCACAATTCCGCCGAGAAAGAATCCCGCCGGCAGCAGGATCGCAGCCCAAATTAATGCAAAGGAAACTGAAGGCCGGAGACTGAAGCGGTCCACGTTCCGCGCTGTCAAACCGGCGGCGATGTTTACCAGCGCGAGCAGCGTTCCGTGTGCGTGCGCGAGCGTGAACATGAGTCGCCGCGTCTCGTTCCCAACATCCAGATACCACCCGATCTTAAAGCCCTGTAGTGTCTCGAGAACCGCGCCTAGCGATAAGAAAAAGAGAAGCGCCCACCAACCGAAGCGCAAATTGCGGTCAGCGAGCTGCATACCGGGCAGTGCATGTTTTGATGGGCGACTCATTCCGCAAGAAAAATTGGTTTCTCATCGCGCGCGCTCCGTAATCGACGGAAAACATCTTGTTGGAAACGCCCGTCCGAATCGATTGCGGTCTCTGGCCTATAAACTGCATTCACATCGCGCACCTGACGCAGCCATTTTTCGTAAGCGCGCGTTGCCGCTTCGCGGAGTGAATCATCGGCCGCGGTAAACGTGAAAGGGAAATCGGAAAATCCAGGCAGCGTTTGAAGCGATTTCCACGCATCAAAACGCACAGCAGCATAAGAATCGGTTAGGCCATAAATAAGGTAAGGATAAAGCCAGTCGCGTCCGGCGATTTTCTGAGCGCTTTCCCAACCCATGCCCCAGGCGATGAGGGCGCGCTGCCCGGCATCACCTTTCAAGATCATCTGCACAGCGGCCGCGATGGTTCGATCGTCTTGCGAGAGTTCCGGCACGGGTTGGTTATACCACGCGTGCAGATTCTGCGCAGTCCAGGCAAGCGTTTCGTTAAGATGGCAAAGATTGCAGGCATTAGGCCGCCCATAGGCGATGCTCTCCTGCACGGTCGGCGAGGAAACCTGATGGCTGCGCATCGCGTGTAGCAGTCCGAAGGTGGTGCGCGGCATATGGCAGTTGTAGCAGCGGCTCCCGGATGAATCCGCAGCATGATGCGTGTGCGCAACGAGCCTGGCGCTCATATCTTTGTGGCATTGCAAACAGGCAGTGTCGGAATCCATTTTCGGTTTTAACTGCCCAGTGCGCGCCCACGTTTTGGCATCGGTTTGGCCGGGAGAATCGAGATGCATTTCGTGGCACGAGATACATGAGAATTCGCCGCCGCGAAAACAGGGTGACGCTTGCACCCCGTTAAACTCCCGCCCGGTTACGCGAATCATCCCATCGCCCCAGAATCGATTCTGAAAAAAATCCGGCTCGGTGCGGTGAATGAAATCCTTTTGTTCAGCGTGATCTGGCGCGTTTGGTTGAACCACAAAGCGTTGAGAAAGATCACGAGCGCCGGGACGGAAAGCAGTGCCATGCCGATTGAAATCGATTTTGTCCG
>QHOD01000133.1 GCA_003218615.1 Verrucomicrobiota bacterium | reverse complement strand
GAAGTTGCGTCGACAGTAGCCGCGACATGCCGCGAAATCAAAAATGGCCTGCGGAGTCCGATCGATGACTGCAACAGCTTTCAAACCATCATCTGCCCAAGCGATCTGAAGCGTAGCTGGACCGGTCTGGGCAGATGCGAGGTAGATCTGCATCGCGTCGACGATAGCCTCGCCGTCTCGAGCGTAGAAGTAACCGGTGTCACCATCGTCCTCAAAGACAACGGAGTAGCGCTCCGCGGGCGAGGAACAAATGTGGACTACTGGTGTGCCGTAGCTAATCGGCTCTTGTAGATAGATGCGCGAACCCACGGCGAGCAGATCTAACATCGTAATAAGCAGAATTTTTTCTGCCTATTTCTTGGGGTTGCCTCTAATATCGGCGGCAAATGCAGAAGAGGAGTCGGCATTTCTCGGGAGTTCGTTTCGGCGAGAATAGCCACTTTTCCGCTAGAAAAAAGCAATTTAGCCGGGCGCCGCTTTCGTTACTTGCGGATCGGATTCAGCGGCTGCGCTCACTTTATTTCGCGCGTTGAATCCCGCGCTGGGTCGTCAGATAAACCGCAAAACTGCCGAGCCAGTGTCCGCCCTCGTAATGTTCGCCGGTGATGGCAGCGATACCGGCGCGACGATGCGATTGAGCTGCCGCCGACAGCGCGGGCCGGCGCGGATCATCGACCGGAAGTGCGGACAGAATACCCTCCAGCATCCATGCACGGCTGAGGTTTAGGCCATCGAGATGTGCAAGCTTCGGGTCGCTTGGATCGGGTGAAACCGTGACTGGCAGCCAATCCGCAGTCGCCGTCGTCGGAATTTGCGGCAGGAAATCCTTTAACCACTTCTCGAATTCAGCCTGCGAAAGAACGCGCCGCATGACATCTGCCTCAGCGAGACACGGCGAGAGAAAATCTTCGCCGGACGGTTCATAAGAAAGCGGGCCATTCTTATCAGCTAGAAAAAATTTGCGCGCCGAATCGCTGACCAGCTTTGCAAACGGGTCGTCCGGTTTCGAGCGCGCATAATCCAGCATCAGGCCAAGCGCGAACGCCGTTTGATCGTGCTCGCCGATCCGCACCGGATGCGAGAGTTTCGGCAGCCACGTTTTCAGTCGCTTCACCGCCGCTTCTTCAAGCGGACGCAGGTTCGCCGACATCTCTCGCGCTTGATCATTATTCCATTCACGCAGCTCGGCGCACAATTGCAGCAGCCATGCGAGGCCGTAGGGCCGCTCGAAGCTGGCCCGGCCTAGTCCGCCGAGATAAACAGCTTCCTGCTTCAAGTTTTCCGCGGTCAGACTTTTGCGTAGCGCCTCGCGGGCCGGTCGCGCAAAGGATGCATCCGGAAATGCGCGCACCAGCCGCACAAGCAACCAATGTCCATGAACGGACGAATGCCAGTCGTAGCAGCCGTAAAATGCAGGTGTGAGTTTCCGCGGCGGCGCAACATCCGTGTCGCTGTTGAGAACATGACTGATCTTGTTCGGATATTCCTTCTCGACGCATGCCAGGGCCAACTTCGCGAATCGCTCCGCCGCGTGAACGTCGAATCCGCCTGAGGACGGATTCGCCGTGGCGAACTCCGGAGCAACGTTCTCGGCCGCGACACTGAGTGACGAAAACATTAGCAGAGCAAAAACGCGACACCTCATCTCGCTGCGAATTATCGCTGGCGAGGTGGGACGAAGCCAGCCCCGAGCGCAGGACGCATAAAGAATGCTCTTGCAAATGAGCCTTCATTGCTCCATAAGTGGGCTGCCTTGCTCTTTCTGGTGGAATGAAATTGTCGATCTTTCGTGCTGCCGGTTTTCTTTTCGTGCTGCCAGCGTGCGCGTTTGCCGCCAGCAACGTCGTCAATCTTTCGCATTACGACCTGATGCGGCCGGATTTTGCCGCGATGAAAAGCGAAGGGATCGTCGGCGTCATTCATGAGGCGACTTACCCTCGCCTCGATCGGGATGTGCAATATGCCTTCAGACAGCAGGCCGCCGCCCAGGCGGGCTTGCTTTGGGGAGCTTATCATTACGCTGACGCGACCGATCCCGTGCGGCAGGCCGATCATTTTCTCAGTGTTGTCTCCAACGCGTGGACGCAAGCCGGTGCGTTGTCGCGGCCGTCTGGCGTCTTGCTCGTCCTCGATTTCGAAAAGAACGGTCATTATCCCGGTGGCACGATGCGTGCCGATCAGGCGGTTGCCTTCGTTGAGCGAATTCGCGAGCGCACCGGAAAATATCCCGGCCTTTATTCCGGCGAATACCATCTGCGGCAGGTTCTGAATAGCCCGAAGGTGAGCCCGGCGTACAAACGGGTGCTGTCGAATTGCTGGTTATGGATTGCCAATTATCATTATGAACCGCGTGCCACAGCGCCGTGGAGCTTCTGGCATCTCTGGCAATACTGCGGTGACGGCAAATGCGATCTTCCACGCCTGGCTTATCCAACGAGAGTCGCCAATATCAGCAAGGCCGAGCGCAATATTTTCCGAGGCAGCCGAACTGAGCTGGAAGATTTCTGGCAGGAACGCGCCTGGCAGCTCGGCGGAGAAAAGCGTCGCCGCGAACCGGAGCGAACTCTGGCCGCCGATCTGTAATTTGGATCGTTACTTCGGACCCGGTTCAACGCTTCAACAGTTTTAAGGCGTTAAGAACCCCGAAAACCAGGGTCGATCGGAGGGCCGACCTCCGACCCGGGGCAGGTTCGGTTTTCGGCTTGAACACGAACCAACAACCAAAGGAGATAGTATGCCGACACCAAAAGTGAATGCCTGGTACGGGTGGGTGCCCGACCGGCCCGATTATCGGGACAAACTCTACACCGCTATCGCCGCGCCGCCGAAGAAGCTGCCCCGAAAGGTGGATTTGCGCCGGGGCTGTTCACGGGTCGAAAACCAGGGGCAACTCGGCAGTTGCACAGCCAACGCGTTGGTGGGCAACCTGGAATTCCTCGAGAAGAAAGCGGGTCACAGGGTCACCAATCTGAGCCGGCTGTTCGTTTACTACAACGAGCGCGCGATGGAAGGGACGATCAATGACGACGCCGGTGCGATGATCCGCGACGGCGTCAAATCACTCGTCAAGCTTGGCGTGTGCAGTGAAAGCAAATGGCCTTACAAGATCGCCAGGTTCACCAGCAAGCCGTCGCCCGCGTGCTACAATGAGGCGTCGGATCATCAGGTTACCTCTTACCATCGCATCATCAGTTTGCATCAGATGCGCCAATGCCTCGCCGAAGGTTACCCGTTCGTTTTCGGTTTCTCGGTTTATGAGGCATTCGAGTCCGATGAAGTTGCCAGGACCGGTAAATTGGACCTGCCTAAGCCGAGCGAAAAACAACTGGGCGGCCACGCCGTCATGGCCGTGGGTTATGACGAGTCAGCCAAGCGTGTGCTTGTCCGCAACTCTTGGGGCGCGGACTGGGGCATCAAGGGTTATTTCACGATACCGTACGATTACATCTCGAACGGCAACCTGGCTGACGACCTCTGGACCCTCCGCGCGCTTGAGAATGTGTAGATAAGGCAAACTCATCGGCGCCAATCAGAATCAGCGGCAGCAGCCGGGCCGACTGCAAAACCCGATGTCGAGGGGATTGTGGATCGTCGTTGACGCGCTTCGATTTCGAAGGGGCGCACTCGCATGAAGAACAAGGTACCTCAGATCACTTTTGCATTTTGGCTGATAAAAATCGCCGCGACCACGCTCGGTGAGACCGGCGGAGACGCATTGTCGATGACGCTCGAGCTCGGTTATGCGATTAGCACCGCAATTTTCCTGGCAATCTTTGCCGTGACCTGTGCGGCGCAAATCGCCTCGACGAAGCTCCATCGTTTTCTTTACTGGTCGGTCATCGTCGCGACCACCACAGTCGGGACGACGACCTCGGATTATCTGACGCGGACGGCCGGGCTCGGTTACCTGAAAACGTCGATTCTCCTGTTCGCGATGGTGCTGGCGGTGCTGGCCGCCTGGCATTTCACATTAGGCTCGGTGAACGTGAATCGGATCACTAATCGGAAGGCGGAGACGTTCTATTGGTTCGCGATTTTGACTTCGAACACACTGGGTACAGCGCTAGGCGACTGTCTCGCTGACACCTCCGGTCTCGGCTACGACGGCGGCGCACTCGTGTTCGCTGGCGCGCTCGCGTTTATCGCCGCGCTCTATTTTTTCACGAACGTTTCGCACGTTGCGCTGTTTTGGGCTGCGTTCATTCTCACCCGGCCGCTCGGGGCCACACTCGGCGATATCCTGACAAAACCGATCGACCACGGCGGCTTAAACCTGAGCAGGTTTGCTTCCTCCTACGTCATTGCAGCTTTCATGATTGTCTGCATTCTCGTCACTTCGCGAAAATCGAAACAAGGCGTCGCCCCTCAGCGAAGCGCATAAGCCGATCGTCGAATTAGAAGAGCAATTGCACACCGCAATAACCGATGAACGCAAGCGGTTCGTCGTCCTGCGTCCGCACCTCGTGACCCAAAGACGCGATCAAAATGCAATGCTTGTTCAGTTTCTGTCGAAGGCCGGCGTTCACCGTTAATACGTCGCGCGCGAAGCTTGTCCGCGCCGTGCCGTGCAGTTCGGCCATCAGCTCGGTTGTCCTGGTCACCTCCACTCCACCGACGATTCCATAAAGCCATTCACTGCGCCCGACCGAACGCAGCACGGGCCCGAATTCGAAATCGAGACCGAGCGCGCCGAACTTCCGGGCGATTTGGACAGGCGACTGCACCCGCGTTCCATCATCCGCCAGACCGCGACGCACCGAGGACTGCACGACGTTGAATATGACTCTTGGGAAGATTGATATCGAAACGCCCGCAGTTTCCTCGTCGAGAAATCGCCACTTCAACGCCGTTTCGGTGCCGCGAAGGCCGCCAATGGGACCGTGACCGCTGCGCTTTAGCAAAACCGGCGCGGTTTGCAGAGTTAGCTGAATGCGATCGCCCCAGCCATAATTGATGTCGATGGCCGGCACATCCAATGAGATCTCGTGCGGACGCCGCTCAAACGCGACCGCGAGATTGATTTCGAACTTTCCGTTGCCCGGCGTTTCCGGGTCGTCCGTGATCATCGGCGGACCGCCTTGCGCGTGCGCCCGAGGCCCGCAGAACGGGAACAACGCGAACATGATTGCCAGCGATGTCGTTAGGCCGCGCAAATTAGAATCGCTTCCGCTACGGCTTGGACGATTCGCCCGGTCCGTAAACCAAAAGCTTCAGCGTGTTTGGGATGATCTTCGGCCGCGCCGGCGACGCGCCCGGCGAAGGCGATGGCGCCGGTTCGAATTGTGCGGTGGGCAGATAAATCCGATGCGTTTTCGGATCGAGCGCCATCGTGCGTGCACCGCGTTCGGTCTTGAGCGTCTGCACGACGGAAAGCTTGTCCGGTGTTTCCTCTTTCGCGATCGTCGTCGTGCCTTCACCGCATGATGCGAAGGCGAGTTGTGACGCATCATCGAAAGCACAGCCATCGACCCCGGCGCCGATCGGCACCGTCGCCAACACTTTTCCCGTAGTCGTATCTAGCATCTCCATCATCTTGTTATGGCAGGTCACGAACAGCCGATGATGCGCCGCGTCCAACGCGATGCCGGTCGGTTCTTCCCCCGGCGCGAGCGGCCAATGGGCGACAACCTCGTGCTTCGCCATATCAATGCTGACGACTTCGTTCTTGTCCTCGAGGTTGGAATAGACGCGGCCGGCTGCGCTATCGGCGACGGCGAACTCCGGACTGCCGCCGAGCGGAATGGTGCTGATCACGTTTGCCATCTTCGCTTCAATCACTGTCGCCGATCTTCCGGTGTGATTGAAAATGTAAACCTCGCCGCGCCGCGGTTCGTAAACCAACGCGTCGGGATTTTCCCCCGTATCCACTTTCAAGATCGTGCTGAGCGTCTTGAGATCAACCACACTCGACTTCGCCTCTTTGCCGTTCGAGGAAAATCC
>QHOD01000132.1 GCA_003218615.1 Verrucomicrobiota bacterium | reverse complement strand
ATCGCGCCGTGGGGCTGGCGACTGTATTCATCATTTCTCTTCTCCTCGCCGCCCAGTTCGTTCCCAAATTTCTGCGGACCGGAAGAATCATGCCCGCAGGGATGATGTCGATCTTGAGTGCAATCGGGATCATCGCGGCAATTATCGCCTGGATAAAAAAGTAATCGCGTGGGAAGAATTCGTCTCCGGACGTGGCGGCGGCTTGCGCTGGTTTTATTCGGCGCGCTCTTCGCGGCAATTGTTTACCGCTGGATTTCGCTGGAGCGATTGCAACACGCTGCCCCGGCGGAAATAGTAGTAGCGACACCCTCACCAGAACCAACACGGGCACGGTCGCCCTTTGTCACGGGCAAGCTGGATACAGCGAAGTTATTCAATGGCGTGACAGTTCATGCCAAGGTCGAAACTCTTCCGGGCGCCGATGCCACGACGGAACGCGTTGATCCGAACAGTTACGTTCTCGATTTAAAATTGCAGGCACGCCTGCCTTCGCCGAACAGGACCATTGAAGAGCTGGCCAAAGTCAGTCCCCGACTGCCGGCAGTTTTGCCGGGATTGGCTGCAATGTTACCTCCGGAGCCGGTTTCACCCCTTTTCGCTCAGCTTTACGAAACGAAAATAAGAGTGTTACGCGAGAACCTTGTTCGTCTCGACTTGTTGCTTTCGCGCCACAATTTTTTCGATTGCCAAACCGTGCTCCAACTGCAGCACCCGCAGAGTCATCGCAAAGCGCTCCTGCTCCAGGCGGATATGGATGTCGATGCCGATGGCTCCGATGCTGACCGGATGCCCATTGGAACCGGCGCGCCGACCAATTTCAAGCCATCAACCAGTTATCGCTGGCCAAAGAAAACGCCGGCGCCCAATCCGTATCTGGCTGCGGCGGAGGAAAAATTGAAGCACGCCGAGGACGAATATGCTTTTTCGACTACCACGCCCGAACGCAAACGCGAGCTGCGCACGGCAATTGCGCAACTGCGCGCTGAAGTCTTCACGCTAAAGAAATTCAGTTTTCTCATTGGCGCGACTGATCCTTACATCGTCGTTCCGGGCGCCTTTACGCACGGCCACGACGCCGTTAACACTGGCGATTACGCGCTGGTCGTTTTCGGCGACGCAATTTATCCCGCGATTGTCGGCGACATCGGACCGAACGACAGAGTCGGAGAGGCATCATTACGCCTGGCGAAGCAAATCAACGCGCAATCCACGCCTTACAACCGACCGGTAAGCGATCTCAAGGCGACGTATTTGATTTTCCCTGGAACGGCTGACAAGCCATTTGGTCCGCCTGATCTGAATAAAATTCAGGCGCGTTGCCAAAAACTTGCCGATGAAATCGGCGGCGCGACTGTGCCGCTGCATCGTTGGGAAAATATTATTCCGCCGCCACCCACGCCCACGCCTTCTCCGTCTCCGAGCCCAACATCGACATCTTCTCCGGCACAATCTCCACCTCCCGGCATATCGACCACCCCAGCCGCGTCGCCATCACCGACATTTGCATTTCCTGTTCCAAGCACGACCGGCAGCGCGCCGGCAACTCCGACGCCTGCGCCGACAAGTTCACCCTGAGCAATTCTCGATTTTGCCGTCGCGCCCGGCCCGTCGCGCGTAACGAGATCAATTACCGCGACCACCTCTGCCGGTCGAGATCGCTAATCGTAGGGAAAATAATCCGGCGCAAATCGAGGAGGGGGAGCGAAAAGCTCATCGCGCTCAATGAACGCGCGGCGGTGCCGGCGCGGAACGAATTCCTCTTCGTCATCCGATCCGGGTGTCACGATTACAGCGCGGCCGGAGGGCAGACGCATGATTAGTCTTCCATCGGGCGTCGCGCCAACAACTCGGGCGCGCACCGAGCCGGATGGAACTCCCGGCTGCCAGGAACGCGAATTCTGAGCGATACGCGGACGCTTCGAATTGGAAGCAACACTTTTCCTTTTGTTACGTGAAGTTGACGCGGCAGCGGTGGCGGTTTCCGGGGTGACCCCGAAGGCGTTCGGGGCTTGCGCTGACGAGTTGTCCTGCGGCTGCGCAGAGTTTTCCGCAGCAGATGTTGGAGTGTTCGAGCTTGCGCTTGGCGAATTAGCAGGAGTTGTCGCCGCCACAAATTGCGGGTTCGACGTTTGCGCCTGGTCAACACCTGGCGAGGGGATTTGATTTACATCTGTAAGCGGCGTCGAATTTGTTGCCGGCTGGTTCGGGACGAGCTGTGCCGGGTTTGCGGGTTGCGACGTCGCCATGGTTGGAGCCGTCGCGGTGGAACCATCCTGGACGCCTGGTGCCGGTGATGTGTCTGGAACACCGACAAGAACGCCAATGGATTTCTTCTCATTATTCTGGTGCAAGATCCTTCCGATTGGCTCCGGCAACAGAATTGCAGCAACCGCCGCAGCCGCGAGTAGAATCGCACCAAAAGCCAACGTCCTTCGCAGCAAGCGTCCCCGCGGTCGGTCCGCTCTTCGCGGAATTGTTGTCATGAAAGGAATGCCAAATCTTTGCGCGAGTGCACGCCGGCGTTCAGTTTTCACCAGGCATTGGTGAATCATTTCCGCGAGCGCGACCGGATCCTGTGGACGTTGATCGGGATTGGCATGCAACATCTGCGAGAGCAAGGGCCGCAGAGCTTTTGGGAGTATTCGTAGCTGTTGCCGGCGCAGCTTTGCCGAAGGTGCGGCGCCCGTCAGCAGGAAGTACATTGTCGCGCCGAGAGAATAAATTTCTGATCGGAAATCCACCGTTCCCTGTTGGATTTGTTCAGGACTGGCGAACTCTGGTGCGATAGAAAAACTTTGCTCGCGCTGGTCGCTTCCAGCAGGCTCGAGTTTTAATCCGGCCAAGCCCAGGTTCATTAGCTTTACGAAAGGCCAATCACCTTCCGGAGTCGACCCTGGGACAATTACTAAGTTAGATGGTTGAACGGCGCGATGCCTGAGCCTGTGAAAACTGACGGTGGAAAGCGCGCTGACTACTTGCGCAGCGATATGCAACACTGACTCGGGCGGCATCGGGCCATGTTCCTCGACCCACGAGTCGAGCCTCTCCCCGGTTACGCATTCAGAGACATAAACGAAATGGTCGGCCTCGCATCCGAAGTCAAAAACCTTGGCCACATTGATGTGATTAAGTCTCTCGGCGCCACGCGCCTCCTTCTCGAACTGCTCCCGCATCGCTGGATCGACGCTTTCGACCGGGATGAGTTTCAGGGCAACGGGTTCGTCGGTTCTTTCGTCGACAGCCTTGTAAGTAACAATCGTACCGGTCGTACTAAGTTCGCGCGGGGCGCTGTCGCGGTTAACACAGATCCGATAGTACTCGAGGAAAGTTGTGCGCTCCATAAGCGGTTAGTTCGCCGCGGCGAGAGGATAACAATCGGCCCGCCGCGCTATCATTCAACCTCGATTTTGGCAGTGAGTTGCTCGCGGAACGCTGGCTACCCCGCTTGGATTCGAACCAAGAATAACGCCTCCAAAGGGCGCTGTGTTACCGTTACACCACGGGGTATTGGTATTTCGGCATTTTAGATTGGCGATTTTGCCGTAAAGCGCAATTGGCAATATCCGTCAGACACAATCCGCTCGCGAGGATAAGCGGTCGCAAACTGTCATTTCCCAATTGGACCTTGCTCCCATGCCGGGTGAGGTAGCGACCCGTTATACGTTGGTCCGGTTGCGGCATGAGAGTGGAATCGTTTGCGATTGCCAACGAATGAGGGCATTCTCGGACACAAAGGTGGGGCCCTTGCACTTGGCGATGCCAGTCATTCGCAGGATACTTCATTCTTCCGATTTTTCGGAAGCAAGCCTGGTTGCGTTCGCCCACGCGTTGAAAGCGGCGCTTATTGGCAAAAGCAAACTAACGCTGATTCACGTCTCTGATGATGAAATTGACGGGACGGAGTTCCCCGGCGTGCGCGAGACCCTGGAACGCTGGAAACTTCTTCCGCCGGGCAGCCCCCAAGCGGCCGTGGCGGAACTTGGACTCGATGTGGAGAAGGTCATCGGACTCGGGTCGGATCCGGTCAAAGGAGTGCTGCAATATCTCGCGCAGAATGGCGCCGATCTCATTGTCCTCGCCGCTTACCACCACCACGGAGCGCATTGGCTGCGCCACTCGATCTCGGAGCTTATGGCACGAAAGTCCGGAGAGATGACCCTTTTTATTCCCGCCGGGACGCGCGGCTTCGTCTCGCTGGCCGATGGCCTTGTTTCGCTCCGGAAAATATTGATTCCATTAGCCGCGAAGCCGCGGCCGGAGCCGGCCATCATCGGCGCGGCGGGATTGGTTCAGCAGTTAGATTGCAACTCCGGAACATTTAGTCTGCTTCACGTCGGGGAAGAAGAATCGATGCCGACCGCGGCGACGCCCGCAGTGGCCGGCTGGGATTGGCAGACGATTACGAAAGAGGGCGACGTGATTGAAGCTATCCTGACAAGCGCCCGCGAGATCAGCGCCGATCTTATCGTCATGTCAACCGACGGGAGGACAGGCCTTCTCGACGCATTTCGCGGAAGTCACAACGAGCGGGTCCTGCGACACGCACCGTGTCCGCTGCTCGCGATTCCCGAGTCGCCTCTCGAAACGGTGAGATGAGCTAGCACAGGAAACGGGGATCCACCGCTGTTGTTCTGGCCGCACGGGCGTGCCAAGACGGGAACGCCATTCGCAATACCCGCCGGAAAGCGCAGATGTCTGCGCAAACTCGCAGCGAAATCCGCGATCCCGCCATCTGATCCGGGTCCCTAAACCGGACGATTCGCACATCCCGTAAACCAGCGTATATTTGCTGTTCGCTATCATGAAAGAATTGAGTGTTGAAAATCTCCATGTAACGATCGGCGGCCAACAAATCGTTCGCGGCCTGACTCTTCGCGTTCCCCGCGGCGAAGTACACGCGCTAATGGGGCCGAACGGGTCGGGGAAAAGCACGCTCGCCAAGGTCTTGGCCGGGCATCCGGATTACGAGGTCACCAAAGGCAAAGTCTTGATGGATGGCGAAAATCTTCTTGAACTCGACCCCGATGAACGTGCCCGGTGCGGCCTTTTCATGGCTTTCCAATATCCGAGCGAGGTTCCCGGCGTGACCATCGCCAATTTTCTCCGAGCGGCGATCCAGTCGCGTTTGCCTGAGGGCGAAGAGCTCGAGGCAACCGATTATTACGCCAAGCTTTACGAAAAGATGGAGTTGCTGAGGATGGACCGCTCGTTCACCTCGCGCGCGGTCAACGAGGGCTTCTCCGGTGGCGAAAAAAAGCGCACCGAGATTCTGCAACTGGCCATGCTCGAACCGAAATATGCCATTCTTGATGAGACCGACAGCGGCCTGGACATCGACGCGCTCAAGACCGTTGCCCATGGAGTGAATTCGTTGCGCGGCCCCGATCTTGGAGTATTGTTAATCACGCACTATCAGCGCCTCCTGAACTACATCGTGCCTGATTACGTCCACGTCATGGTGGCGGGGCGAATCGTTAGGAGCGGGCGGAAAGAGCTCGCTCTCGAGCTCGAAGAGCGAGGTTACGATTGGGCGCGTGAAGAGAGGGCTGAACCAGCGCTTAGGTAAAAAGGATCACAATGAAAACGGAAACCAAAGCAGTCGATATTAATCGCAGCATCGGGGACTTCGCTTACCCGGAGGTGCACGTGCGCGATGCGGGCGCCGGACTCAGCGAGAAAACGATCCATTATATCTCTGATGTGAAAGAGGACCCGGATTGGGTGCGCGAGTTTCGCCTCCGAGGCCTCAAGACTTTTCTGGAAAAACCGCTTCCCACGCACTGGGCGAGCAAAGATCTCGAAGCGATCGATTTCGACAAAATCCGTTACTATCTCTCCCCCGGGACCACGGCGAAACGCAGTTGGGATGAAGTGCCGGAGGACATCAAGCGCACATTCGAGCGCCTCGGCATTCCCGAGCAGGAACGAAAATTTCTCGCCGGTGTGGAAGCGCAGTTCGACAGCGAAGCCGTCTATTCCAACATCAAGAAAGCGGTGGGCGAACAAGGCGTCATTTTCGTTGGATCGACAGAGGGACTGAAGAACCATCCAGAAATCTTCCGGAAATGGTTCGGCAAAGTCATCCCGATCGGTGACAACAAGTTCAGCGCGCTGAATTCCGCCGTGTTCAGCGGCGGTTCCTTCATTTACGTGCCGCCGGGCGTCAAAGTGAAACATCCGCTACAGGCTTATTTCCGCATCAACGCCGAAAACTTCGGCCAATTCGAGCGGACGCTCATCATTGCCGATGAAGGTTCAGAAGTGACCTATATGGAAGGTTGCACGGCGCCGAAGTTTAACACCACCACGTTGCACAGTGCTGTCGTCGAATTGATCGCGCTCAAGGGCGCCAAGATCCAATACATCACCGTGCAGAACTGGTCGTCGAATGTTTTCAACCTGGTAACGAAACGCGGGCTTGCCCATGAAGACGCGGAGATCAAGTGGATCGATTGCAATATTGGTTCGCGCCTCACCATGAAATATCCCGGCGTAATCATGAAAGGGCGAAAAGCGCGTGGTGAAGTTCTTTCCATTGCTCTCGCCAACGATGGCCAGCATCAGGACACCGGCGCGAAAATGATTCACGCGGCCGATGAAACGACCAGCAACATTATTTCCAAATCGATCTCCATTGGCAAAGGCCGCGCCACTTATCGCGGCTTGGTGCATGTGCCGAAACATCTCAAAAACTGCAAAAACAACACCGAGTGTGACGCGCTTCTTATCAACTCGACCAGCCGCACGGACACCTATCCGGCAATCACCGTGCGCGGTACCGGCAACGCCGTGCAACACGAAGCAAGCGTTAGCCAGGTGAGCGCCGAGCAGATTTTCTACATGCAACAGCGCGGGTTAACCAAAGCGCAGGCCATGAGCTTAAGCGTCAACGGTTTCGTGAATGATCTCGTCCGTCAATTCCCGATGGAATACAGCGTCGAGCTCAAACGCCTGATCGAGCTCGAGATGGAAGGCTCGGTCGGCTAATCTTTAACCTCTAACCAATTCAGCTACGGCGGCCTCACGGTCGCCGTTACTGTCTAGGATCATGCCATCAGTCGCTCATGATGAGACAACGGCGATCGGATCGGTTCTTTCCGGTCCAGTCGAGTCGCGTGATTTTCCGGAATGGTTTCGGGAGCAACAATGGGATGCGTGGAAACAATTTGCGTCGCTCCCTTCGCCGACGCGGAAGGACCAGGCCTGGCGATTTGCCAATGTCGGTCTTCTCAATCTGACGCCGTTCAAGGTCGGCGGAACATTACCGGATATGCAGCGCAACGCGATTCTCGAGCAATCGCGCGGGCTCGACAAAGTTGCAGCGCGTTTGATTTTTGCTGGCGACCAGCTCATCGAACGCGATGTCGTTTCCGATCAGCTGAAAAAACGTGGCGTCATTTTTCAGCCGCTTGAGCGTGCCATGGTCGAACACCGCGAATTATTTCAAAAATATTTCATGTCGCAGCCGGCCACCTTGGGCTCGGCCAAATTCGCCGCGCTCCATCAGGCGCTGGTTTCTTCCGGCACTTTTCTTTACGTGCCGCGCGGCGTCGAGATCGAGTTGCCGATCGAAATTTTCCATTGGCTCAATGGCGAGAACGCTTCCGTGTTTCCGCATCTGCTCCTGGTCACAGACGAGCTCGCGAAGGTCACCGTGACCGAGCATTTCCGCTCGTTAGACCCACAAGCGTCGGGATTTGCCTGCGGGGTCAACGACTTGATTGCCGGCCCGGGCGCGAAAGTGACTTACATATGCGCGCAAAACTGGGGGACCAACGTCGTCGCCTTGCAAATGAATTCCACAATCGTAGATCACGACGCGTCGGCCATGAGCCTGAATTTGCATCTTGGCGGAAAATATTCGCGCTTCGAAAGTCTCAGCCGTCTCATCGGCGAAGGCGGACGCAGCGACCTGCTCGCTATTTCGGTCGCAAACGGCGCTCAGGAGTTTGATGCGCGCACATTGCAAGACCACGTCTCGCCGCACACCGCGAGCGATCTCCTTTATAAAAACGCGCTCGACGACCGCGCCCGGAGCACATTCGGCGGCCTCATCCGGGTCGAACCGCACGCACATTTCACCGATGCGTATCAAAAGGTGCGCAATCTGCTCTTGAGCGACGATTCGGAAGCCAACTCAATGCCGGGCCTCGAAATCCTCGCCGACAACGTCCGTTGCACGCACGGTGCCACCTCCGGCCAGATCGACAAGGATGAGCTTTTTTATCTCCGCACGCGTGGCATTCCCGTTCCGGTTGCCCAGCGCCTCATCGTGACCGGCTTCTTGAACGAGGTCATTCAACGACTCGATCACGCGGCGATAGCTGATCACTTGAATCGGTTAATTGACGAGAAATTCGCGAAAGAATACTAGCGGGATAGTAGAGGCTTGTTTCGGCAACGCGAGCGACATCCGATTCATCGAATACCAGGCGCGGAGGGATTTCATCATTTCGCCGTCTCCTGCTCGGTATTTAACTCGAAATTAATTTTCACATCGTAATGATCGCCGTCACCAAGGCCGGTGGGCAGCGGGTCGACTTGGGTTACGCGTTTCGCAATCGCCGCTACCGACTCATTCACGACAATATTTTCAGAGGGCTTGACGATTTCGAAACTCGAGACACGCCCATCTTTTTCGATTCGAACTTTGACCAGCGTCGAAATCTTGGCACCGGAAACAATGTTGGTCGTCGGCTGGCTCCATGCGCTGTAAAAGCGGTCATGCAGCATGTTGCCATACCACCCGAACTCCGACGCGCTGCTCCCGCCCCCGGCATGGCCACCTTTGCCCGCTGAACCTGTTTTCCCCGCGCCGGCCTGAGATGACGATCCGTTTTTCGCTGGAGTGGGCTTCGCGATCTCCTTTTTCTCTGCGTTTGCGTCGGCTTTCTTTGCCTTTTCAGCCGATTTTGTCGGGCTCGATCTCACTTTCGGCGATGGCTTGGGAGAAGCCTTTGCCAACACGACTTTTTTGGGGATCGATTTTGGAGTTG
>QHOD01000131.1 GCA_003218615.1 Verrucomicrobiota bacterium | reverse complement strand
ACATCAAACGTCTCATTCTCGCAATCGTCGTCGCCTTCGTCGTCCTTTGGGTAACCGACTTTCTTATTCACGGGATCTGGATGATGCCCGATTATCACGCCACCCAATCACTCTGGCGGACTGACACCGACATGAAATCGTACATGGGTTGGATGCTGGGCGCTCAACTCTTGTTTGCGATTACCTTCGTCCTCCTTTGGACCCGCTGGGCCGAGACCGCGCGTCTTGGTTGCGCCATTGGATACGGTTTGCTCATGGGCCTCTTTTCGGGAGTCTGGGCCATCATTATGTATGTCGTCATTCCCATGCCCTGCTCGATCGCCTGTAAGTGGTTCTTCGCCGGCATCGCGCAGACAATCCTCCTCGGCATCGTTACGTTTTACGTTTACAAACCAAAGGCTTCCGCGACTTGATCCAGGCTAAAGGCAGATACAGACGGCCGCGTTGACGTTTCGGTACGCGCCGGTAGCATCGCGCTTGAATGGCTGATATGCTCGAGAGGTTGCGTACGGGAATCCGTGATGTCGCCGATTTTCCCAAAAAGGGAATTACCTTCAAAGACATTACACCGATTTTGAGCGATCCGGGGATGTTTCACGCTTCGATCGATCTGTTTTTGGAACGCAGCCGCGGAAAAAAGATCGACAAAATCGTTGGAATCGACGCACGCGGATTTCTTTTTGGATCGACGGTTGCGTACGAACTTGGGATAGGTTTTGTTCCGATCAGGAAACGCGGCAAATTGCCATACAAAACGGAGATCGCGAAGTACTCACTCGAGTACGGCGAAGCCGAAATGGAGATGCACATCGACGCCATGATGGCGGGTGAGCGAGTCGTATTGGTAGATGATTTGCTGGCGACGGGCGGAACTTCTGCGGCGGCGGCCGCTCTCATCAGTAAAGTCGGCGGGCAACTTCTCGAAGCGCAGTTTTTAATCGAGCTCGAGTTTCTTCATGGCCGGAAAAAACTCCAGCCGACGCCAGTAGTCTCGTTTTTGAAATACTAACGAAATGACGAAGCACGAATGACGAATGAACACTCCAGGCTTTTGGTCATTCCTTCGGGATTCGTCATTCGACATCCCGCACGACGACTTCCATTTTAATTTCCTGGAACGCGAGTTGATCGTGAATCATGCCGAGCAGGTCGAGCGCGCGCGCATCGGGCATCTTTGCGCAACGCAACTCAATCCGCGCTGGTTTGCCAACAAGTTCGGGATGCGCTTCGACAATTTCGCCATCGAGTAAAAACGAAGCATAAGCGTTGAATCGCTCCTGCAACGCGAGCAATCGCTCGTCGGAGTCCTCCCAGGGCTCAGGTTCGTTCATCACCAGCACGACTTCGCCTGTTTTCGTGTCCTCCGCGATCACGTCAATGACGCCTGTTCGATCTTTGATTTTTCCGGTTCCTTTTTTGATGCAAGACTTCTCAGGCCTTTGCCCTCAATTCTCAACTAGTGAAAACCGTGTCGGATGTGCATTGAAGCATTGCTGATGAACGCTAAGTTTTCGCGTGACCAAGATTAAACAGAGTCGTGGGCTAACATTACTCGGCCGCGGTGAAGCCAGAATCCCAGCGTCTCCAGCAGAAGCGCGCCTGGAAACTTTTCCAAATCCGGCGCGACGAAGTTATCGCATCCATTTTGAGACCGATGATTTCACTTCCGTTTGTCCGGTCACCGGTCAACCCGATTTTGCCAGGATCGACATCGATTACGTGCCGGACCGGCTCTGTGTTGAGAGCAAGTCGCTCAAGTTTTATCTCGCCTCATTCCGGAATGAACGCGCGTTCAATGAAGCGGTCACGAACCGGATTCTGGATGATTTCGTGAAAGCGTGCACGCCGCGGGAGGCGATCGTCACCGCGCAATTCTCCGCGCGGGGCGGAATTGCGCTCACCGTGCGCGCTGAGTATCCGGACAAAGGGAGAATCGCTCGCGATGGCCGATGAAGCGCGCGGTCGTTCTTCTCAGCGGCGGACTTGATTCGACAACGACCCTAGCGGTTGCAATCGCGGGAGGTTACGAAACGTATGCGCTGTCGTTCGATTACGGCCAGCGGCACAAGATCGAGATCGACGCTGCGCGCCGAATTGCAAAAGCACTCGGCACGAAAGAGCATCGAATCGCAAAGATCGACATGCGAATCTTCGGCGGCTCTGCTCTCACAGACGAGATCGATGTACCGAAAAAACGCTTGGAAACGGAAATCGGCCACGGGATTCCCGTCACATACGTTCCCGCCCGTAACACGATCTTCCTCTCTTACGCGCTCGCCCTGGCCGAGACAGTGGGAGCGAGAGAAATCTTCATCGGAGCAAATGCAATTGATTACAGCGGCTATCCGGATTGCCGGCCGGAATTCATCGCAGCGTTTGAAACGGTGGCTAACCTTGGAACGAGGGTTGGCGTGGAAGGCGCGCGTTTTCGGATTCACGCGCCGCTGATCAAGTTTTCCAAAGCAGAGATCATCCGCAAAGCGCTTGAGCTCGATGTCGATCTTTCGCTTACCCACAGTTGTTACGATCCCACGCCGGAAGGTCTCGCCTGCGGCGAATGCGATTCCTGTCTTCTGCGGCTCAAAGGATTTCGCGAAGCCGGAATAGAAGATCCGATTCGTTATATAAAAAAATGAAGCGGCTCTTCAGGATTTTCGAGCTCTCCAAGAGCGAACAACGCGTGGTTCTGATCGTGATGCTTGCACTGATCGCGGCTGCGTTGGTGGGATATGAACGCCGCGTTCATCAATTTCCGGCTCAGTCGGCGGACGCGACGGAGTCGAAGACCTCACCGAGTCCTGCGCGGACTGACGACGAGCCATAGAGCTCAATCTTCCTTCAAGCCCGGGATTCGGCCATAGCCGACAAAAACCGGACTAAGCTTGGCGTCGTCGCTGTTCGGCGGCGGAGGCAATTTGAAATCGAAAACACTGACGCCGAAACGCTGTTTACCGTCGTAAGTGCGGCCGTCACTCGCTCCGAGCATCACACGCTTTTTCGTTCGCTTTTCCCGGCCCAGATAAATCATCGTATGCGTGACCGGCGGATCCCGATCGATGCTGTAGGTGCCCCGCCAGAAGAGCAAATCGCCCGGCTTGAGCGCATCAAGTTCGAATGAATCCTCGTGACGGCTCAAGACTGCATTGAAATTTCCCGCCTTCCGCACCCAGACATATTGCTGGCTCGAATCGCGCGGCGCATCGGCAAATCCGTTCTGGCGGAGAACGTAGTAAACGAAGCCCGAGCAATCCATGCCGCCGTTTGCGGGTTCGGCGGAGCCGTACGTGTAATCAAGGTTCTGCTTTGTCAGCTCGAGCCCTGCGTTGATAATTTGGCGCACTTTCGGCGAATAACCGTCGTAGCCTGAAATCTCACCAGGCGAAAGGGTCACGTTGGGCGCGCCTCTTCTTCCTTGAGCAGGATGCGCGGACGGGGAAGGCGTCGGAGTTTGTTTCGAAGTTTCGGTTGGACTCGGGATTGGGGTTTCCTCTGGAGTCACTGTTGCCGATGGAGATGCAGTTGGTGTGGGAGTATGAGACGCTTTTTTGCGGCTTGACTTCGTCTTCGGCGTCGAGCTCGGAGATGGAGTCGCCGAGGCCTGCTTCTGTTTCGGCGAAGCCGAGGGCGATGGACTGGGCGTTGATTTTTTCGCTGAGCGCTTCCGGTGTTTTCGCGCCGGAGTCGGCGTCGGTGTGGGCTCGAGGATTTTTTTGATCTTTGTGCCTAACGACTCCGCAGCTCTGCCCGGAGTGACGATTATCCCAAAACAAATTGCGGCGATGAGAAAACTCCGCAGGATTATTTTAGTCGCGGTAAACAAATCAGCGCGCGAGTTCCTGAAGGATGGCTTTGTTGAGACGAATCCCGCCTTCGAAATTTTCGAGAGGAAAATTCTCGTTCGGCGAATGCGCCCGACAGTCGGCGAGGGCGAGGCCCATCAGGAGAGTTTCAATTCCCAAAATGCCGCGGAACTGCGAGACGATTGGAATGCTGCCTCCTTCGCGAATGAGCGCAACATCCGCCTTGAATGCCTTGCGCAATGCGCGCTGCGCCGCTTCGCCGTCTGGAGAGTGCGGGTCAGTGAGATACCACGGTCCGCTGTGGCCATCAATGATATCGAGCGTTACCCCGTTAGGTAAATTCTTTCGCAAATGCGCTCTTGCCAGCTTTAGGATCTCGTCGCCTTCCTGGTTTGGGACGAGACGGAATGTCAGTTTTGCCATGGCGTGGCTGGCGATGACCGTTTTCGTCCCCTTGCCTTGATAACCGCCGCCAATCCCGTTGATCTCCGCGGTTGGCCGTGCCCAAAGACGCTCCAACGAATTGTAACCGGCTTCGCCGAAGAGTTCAGGCGCGCCGGTTTCTTTGAGAACTTCCTTGTCGCCATCGATCGGAAGCTTGCGCCACGCTGCGCGTTCCCAATCTTCCAGCGGTTTAACGCGATCGTAGAAACCAGCGATCGCAACGCGACCTTGGCGGTCGTGCAGCGTAGCTAAAAGCTGCGCTAGCGCGGTGATCGGATTTGCGACCGCCCCACCGAAAATGCCAGAGTGCAAATCCACCTTCGGGCCGGTCACTTTGATTTCGAGCGCGGTCACTCCGCGCAACCCGTAGCTTAAGGTCGGCACTCCGCGTGCGATCATTCCGGTATCGGAAACGACCGCCACATCGCACTTCAGCGAATCGCGATTTTGATTGAGAAATTTGCCGAGATTCGCGCTTCCGACTTCTTCTTCCCCCTCGATCACCAGATGCAGATTCACCGGCAATTCGCCCTCCTGCTCCATCGTCTCTTGAATTCCGAGAATGTGCGCAAGAATCTGTCCTTTGTTGTCCGTCGCGCCGCGGGCAAAAACGTATCCATCTTTTAAGACTGGCTCGAACGGTGGCGAATCCCAAAGATCGAGCGGGTCGGGCGGTTGCACATCGTAATGTCCGTAAATCAAAACAGTGCGGCGCCCGGGCCGATGCTGATTGCGCGCCCAGACAACAGGATGACCAGCTGTCGGAACAACTTGCGTCTCCAGACCAACCTTCTTGAGCTTTTTCGCGAGCCAATCGGCGCATTCGCTTACTTTCTCTGAGTAAGCGTCGTCAGTGGAAACACTGGGAAACCGCAGAAACGAATAGAAATCTTCAAGGTAATTTTGGCGCATGGCAGAAATGTTAGACCAACTTTCCTGCATTTGCCTCTGAATTACCAACACGAACCCGAAATCAGCTTGTCTCGTTTGTCTGTGTGTCGCAACGTGCGCGCATGCCCGGGCCTTTCACGCCAAAAGAAGATTCGGGCTTGATTCGTGCTATCGGCGTTTCCGCACTCGCCGCGAACATCGTCAACTCAACGGTCGGTGCCGGCATTTTCGCTATGCCGGCGGCGGTCGCACTTCAGCTCGGCGCGGCCTCTCCTCTCGCATACATCATCTGCGCTTTTGCCATGTGTTTGTTCGTCACTTCGTTCGCTATGGCAGGCAGTCGAGTTTCCCTTACCGGTGGCCTTTACGCCTATGTCGAGGTTGCGTTCGGACGATATGTCGGATTTTTGGCGGGCGTGCTTTATTTTCTCACAGCAATACTCGCGATTTCCGGGATCGTCGGTCTTATTGCAGTTTCGGTGGGAGCATTGATCCCGTCGCTCGCGATCCCAATCGGGCGCTTTGCGGTCATCCTGTTTGTCTTTCTGTTTCTTGGTTCGATTAATGTTCGCGGCGTCCGGATCGGTGCCCGCGCAGTCGAAACGGTCACCCTGATCAAGCTCGCCCCGTTAATCATTTTCGTTGTCGCCGGAATTTTTTTCATCCGGCCCGAAGCGCTCGTGTGGCCTGGCTGGCCGCAAAGTGACGCGCTGGGCAGAAGTATTCTTCTGTTACTCTTCGCTTTCGTAGGCGTGGAAGTCGCGCTCGTGCCGAGCGGCGAAATCAAACAGCCTGCGCGAACCGTG
>QHOD01000130.1 GCA_003218615.1 Verrucomicrobiota bacterium | reverse complement strand
CTTTGGTAACGTAAAGGTCGCAATCGAGTAAGCGCCAATCGCCCACGGCCGCCTCGGCTTGCGTTAACGCGAGCATCTCCGCATGCGCAGTAGCATCTTTCAGTAATTCCACCTGATTGTAGGCGCGCCCGATGATCCTGCCGGCGCGCACAACCACCGCACCGACGGGCACCTCGTCGGCCTCATAAGCTTTTTTCGCCTGTCGCAACGCTTCGCGCATGAACTGCTCGTCGCCCGATGCATCAATCATCTTTTAGTTGTAGCCACGGCCCTGCGGGCCGTCCAATTTTTCACTTCCAGGCTATTTGATAACCTGACCGCCCACAGGGCGGTGGCTACACCACGCCGCGCTTGCTCCAGAAGTTTCCTCGGGATATTAGGGACTGCGCATGGAAAACAACATCGAGTCGCATCTGGTCGAGAAGCGCGTTTTCAAACCGTCAAAGAGTTTCGCGAAGAAGGCACGAATCAAAAGTCTCGCTCACTATCGGCGAATGTATCGAGAGTCGATCAGGAGACCGGCAAAATTCTGGGCGCGCGAAGCGAGTGAGCTGATCTGGCAGGCGCCATGGAAAAAGATCCTCGAGTGGAAAGCGCCGTTCGCAAAATGGTTCGTCGGCGGCAAACTCAATATCTCCGAAAACTGTCTGGATCGACATTTAACCGGCCCGCGCCGGAACAAGGCAGCAATTATCTGGGAAGGCGAACCAGGCGACAGCCGCACCCTCACTTACCAGCAGTTGCATCACGAGGTTTGCCGCTTCGCGAATGTGCTCAAACGAAACAAGATCAAGAAGGGCGACCGGATCATTATTTATCTCCCGAACATCCCCGAGGCCGCCATCGCCATGCTGGCCTGCGCCCGCATCGGCGCAGTGCATTCGGTGATTTTTGGGGGATTTAGCGCGGATAGCATTCGCGACCGGATCACTGACAGCGGCGCCATCGCTTTGATCACCGCGGATGGCGCATATCGGCGCGGTGGAATTGTGCCACTGAAGAAAAACGCCGATGACGCGCTGCGCGGCGAGACATCCGTTAAGCGGGTGATCGTTTTTCGCCGCGCGGGAAACGAAGTTCACATGGAGGAGGAGCGCGATGTCTGGTGGCATCGCGAGCTGGAATATGTCGATGCGAATTGTCCGCCAGCGGCGCTCGACAGCGAACATCCCCTCTATCTCCTTTATACAAGCGGTTCCACAGGAAAACCGAAGGGAATTTTACACACGACTGGTGGTTATCTGGTCGGCGTCTATTCGACAACGAAATATATCTTCGATATCCGGGATGAAGACATTTTTTGGTGCACGGCAGATGTCGGCTGGGTGACCGGCCATAGTTACATTGTTTACGGCCCGCTTGCGAATGGCGCCACGTCACTCATGTACGAAGGCGCGCCGAATTGGCCCGAGCCCGATCGTTTCTGGAAAATCATCGAGGAATATCGAGTCAACATTCTCTACACCGCTCCGACAGCGATCCGCGCCTTCATTCGTTGGGGGAACCAATGGCCGGCAAAACACGATCTTTCATCATTGCGCTTGCTCGGCACAGTCGGCGAACCGATAAATCCGGAGGCATGGATCTGGTATTACAAAAACATCGGCGGCGGTCGTTGTCCGATTGTGGACACGTGGTGGCAAACGGAAACGGGTACGATCCTGATCACGCCGCTGCCCGGCGCAATTCCGACGAAACCTGGGAGCGCAACACTCCCCTTCTTCGGTGTCGATGCGGCGATTGTCGATGAAAAGGGTCGCGAAGTCGGACCAAACGTTGGCGGCAAACTGATTATTCGCCGCCCATGGCCGGCGATGCTGCGCACGATTTATGGCGACAAAGCGCGCTATCGAGACCAATACTGGAGTGAATTCAAAGGTAATTATCTCACCGGGGACGGCGCGCGCCGGGATGAAGATGGTTATTTCTGGATCGTCGGCCGGATCGATGACGTTTTAAACGTCGCTGGCCACAGGCTCGGCACATCGGAAATTGAAAGCGCTCTGGTCAGTCACTCGCGAGTTGCTGAAGCAGCCGTGGTCGGCAGGCCGGATGAGTTAAAAGGCCAGGGTGTCGTCGCCTTTGTGACGCTGAAAACGGGCGTCGATGCGACCGGTGGACTGAAAGAGGAATTGCGGAATCACGTCAGCACGCACATCGGCGCAATCGCCAAGCCGGACGAAGTTCGCTTTGCCGAAGCGCTGCCAAAGACTCGCAGCGGCAAAATCATGCGGCGGCTTCTAAAAGAGATCGCAAGCGGCGCCAAGGTCACCGGCGATACCACCACGCTAGAAGACTTTAGCGTGCTCGCGAAGTTGGCCGCGCCTGAAGAGTAAAGAAAATGAGGGAGCTCGAATAACGAAGCTCGAATAAATCGGCCCCCATTCTCACTTGGTTATTTGCATTTCATCATTTCTTCGGCATTCGACACTCTCACAAGATTTCAATTTTATCCGGCCCTTGAATCACGTACCGTCGTTCTCGTGAGCTTCATCGGCACAGGCTTTCGCGAGATCGCCTTGAAAGTTAAGCGCCAGAGAACACGTATTGCATTACGTCACGAGAGACGCCTCCTCCAAAAAAGTGAAATAAATCTGGGACGCGAAGGCACTACGCAGGCGGCCAATTTCCCTGAGCTGCGCAATGAAATCGTCGCGCTCAAGAAGCTGGAGCAGGAACAAAAAGAAGTCGCGCTTCGGATAGCGCAGATCGAAGAAGGAATTAAAAAAATCGAGGCGGAACGGGAACAAAATGCACGCGACCAACATGCGGCTATTGCAAAGCTGGAAGCGGAAAAAAAGCCGCTCCTGCACCGACGCAATCAAGCGAAGAACAGCGCAGATGTCTGCGAACGCGAACTAGCTGCCGTGGAGCGTCGTATCCAGGAAAACGAAGCCTCCGATCGTGATCTGTTAAAACAATTGTCCGGCCTGCACGCGCTCAATCCGCCTCCTCCAGATCTGGAAGCGCGAGCAGCCAGCATCGGCGCGCGGCGAGCGCGTCTCCCGGAAGAGCGCGCGGAACTTGTGCGAGCCCGCCTGGGTAGCGCGGATGCAGCGCGCCTGGCCAAAGAAAAGCTAATCGCAGCCGAAGCGGAACTTTCGGTGGTGGAAAAAAATATAGAACGAGTCCGGAGTGAATTCGAAGGCCGCGACCGAAAACTCAACGATAACATCCGCGCGCAACAAGAAGCGGTGCAAGAAGCGCGTGCGCAACATCAGACGGTCGAGGAGCGAAAAAATCCCGCCTATTTGAACATTGGCCGTCATCTTGCCGCGCAGGGTATTGCCCCGCCGAACGCGCCGCATCTGCTCGCCGAGGCGCATCGGCGGCGGGAGGCGGTGGATCGACATTTGCAGCACAGAGCTGAACTGGCTCTGCTCTCCAGCCAGATCGACAAGCAGGAGCTGCGGAAATTTTACTTCAGTGTTATTTCTATCCTCGCGCTGCTGGCCATCATCCTGCCTGTTGCTTTTCAATCTCCGCGCAAACGCGAATGGCTGCCACAAGAGACCGACACGATTTTGTCGATCAACAACGACCAACTCGAACGTGCGGATCTTCCAAAACGCTGGCGCAAAGATCAACCAGAAACCTGGTCGAAACTCTGGTCGGGATTGATCGGCTCTGCCGCATCAACTCCGGCATTAAACTTGTCTCGCGATGCAGCACGCATCACTCGCGCGCTTACCACAGACGAGCGCGGAAAGGCGCGAGAGTTCGTCCTTGTTGATACCCGCCGTGAAGTCACTCGCGCGATTCGGATAATTGCGGGAGACAAGAGTTTCGAAAAGCGCACCGTCAGCGGTCTGCCAGTTTGGGAACGGCCGCCGGACTTTGCTGTGACCCGGGTAGGACCAGCGACGCTGGCCGTGGGGGCGCCCAATGAAGTAAACGAGCTGGTTCTTGTGCGCCTGGGGATGAAGCCCGACCTAAAAATCACGGGTCAACTCTTCGATCGTTTCCAGGCGCTTGATCGCGAGAGTACACTGCGACTCATCTCGCGTAATCCGCCTGATCTTTCAGTCGTTTTCCACCCGATCTTTACGCGCGGACTGCTGGATGTTTCACAATTACTCGGGCTTGCAATGACCTTGCAAAATCCGGTAAAAGCCAGATTGCTCTTGAAAATGAATCCCGCTAAAAGCGCGGCGGAGTTTGCCGGTAACTTGCACGACAATCCACAGGACTGGCTGCGTGTAGCGGACTCCGAATTGTTGCTCTACTCTCAACCACCAGAGATCCAGAGGCAGGGCGCCTCGAATCTGGAATTGCGCTTTACGATTCCGGAAGATAGCGCTCGCCTGCTCCTCGAGCGCCTTGCGAAAATCGATGCCGCCGCCGTGCTCACAGCACATTGATCGTCCGATCTCCTGCCATTTAACCAAATATAAGATCGACATGCGGATTTTCTTCCAGGAATTCGAGTTCCATTCGATCCACCGTCGTGCAAACGGCGTGCTGCTTTTTCTCGCGCTTTTCGTTACCGCACAGTCGCTCGGAGCCGAGGAGCTGAAACTTGATCTCGTCGATATCAAATCGGTCGATCCTTCGATTGTCATCGAGCTGCGTTACGCCGGCACCCATAACCCCATGCATCGTCCATTATATCCGCCTTCCATGGCGGCGCTCATCCGGCCGAGTGTCGCTCAACAGTTGGCCCGTGCGCAAAAATTCCTTCGTCCGTACAAGTACGGACTAAAAATTTGGGATGCGTATCGGCCGAAATCCGTGCAAAACCAACTCTGGCAGTTCACGCATAACGATTTGTACGTCGCCAATCCTGAGAGCGGAGTCGGCTCGTTGCATACGTGGGGCGTTGCTGTCGACGCAACGCTGGTCGACGACCGGGGCCGGTCTGTATTGATGCCTACGGATTTTGACGAGTTCACGCCGGCG
>QHOD01000129.1 GCA_003218615.1 Verrucomicrobiota bacterium | reverse complement strand
CGCAGGCAACGTCGTCAATGAGGACGTGCTCGGCAGCATGGAGTATGCAACGAAGGTCGTCGGATCGAAGCTGCTCGTCGTCCTCGGGCACACATCATGCGGGGCTGTGAAAGGCTCCATCGACGACGCGAAGCTGGGTAATCTCACCGAGCTCCTAGCGAAGATCCGGCCGGCTGTGTCGGCATCTGGCCCTGGAAACTCGAAAGACGACGCGTACGTTACGAAAGTCGCCCAAGCCAACGTGTCTCAGGCGATGAAGGAGATTCGCGAGAAGAGCCCGACGATTAAGGCTCAGCTCGACGCCGGTACGGTCGGCCTCGTCGGAGCGATCTACGATGTCTCCACGGGTAAAGTGACGTTCCTGCCCGACTGAGGGCAGTCTCTATCTCCGCCATTCGGAACCGGCGTGGTCGCTCTGGCTTTTCCGTAGCCCCCTCGACGATCCCGCGCGGTAACTCGACTATTAACTGCCTTGGCTTAGATTGTCGCTTCGTACCTGAGCACATTGCACGCTCGATGTGTTGTCGCCGCGTCCCATTAAAAACCAAGAGGAGGAAATCATGGCCAAACCAGAAGAAACAGATGCAACCAATAATCTTAACCCCGCCCAACAAACTCTACGCCAACTTTGGGAACGGCATGTGCAGTATGAGTTCTCGACGCGCAACACGGAGGACACGCTCGCCACAATGGTCGAGGACGCTTATGTAAATCACATTCCCGTGCTGACCGGGGGCGTCGGCCGCGACGAATTGCGCGAGTTCTATTCGAAACGATTCATTCCGCAGATGCCTCCCGACACGGAAATGACGCCAGTCTCGCGAACAATCGGCGAGGATCAGTTGGTAGACGAAATGGTCTTCAAATTCACGCATAGCATCCGAATGGATTGGATGCTGCCGGGTATCGCCCCCACGGGAAAACGGGTGGAAGTTCCACTGATCGCCATCGTTCGGTTTAGAGAAGGCAAGTTGGCTCATGAGCACATTTACTGGGACCAGGCATCGGTGCTGGTTCAGATTGGATTGCTCGACGCTTCCAAGCTGCCGGTCGCCGGTGTTGAAAGCGCGCGCAAAGTTCTTGATCCCACTTTGCCGGCAAATGCGCTGATAAAACGCGCTGATTTCGATGGTGCGAGTATGCAGATTAGTGTTTACTTACAAGATCGACCCAATGAGGCCTAACTAGGCGATCCAGCGAACCCGCCTGAGGCGGGGCCGGCACAAAATCATTTAAGGATTTCCAGCTGAGAATTAAGCGTTGCAACGCTTCCCCTTGCCCGCCTGAGGCGGGTGGCTGACTCCGTCTCGTTAGCTGAAACGTGACCTCGCGCCGCAATTAGCACGCCGAGGCGCCCGCGCACCGGCGGGCAGGCAGTGCGCTCCCCGAACTAGAATTACGCGGCCGCGTCGAGTTGGTAGCGGGAGATGCCGCGCAATTCGAAAAGGCGAATCAATGTCTCTTCGATCAAGTTGTTCGGGCACGAGGCGCCAGCGGTGATCCCAATGACGGCCGGTCCGTGCGGGAGCCAAAAGTGAGAGACCACTTCACGTTTCTCGTGCAGATTGTAATGCTTGATCTCGTTGGCGGACGCCAGCCGCGAAGCGTTGAGCACGAAATAGGTGGGCAGTTTTTCTTCGCCCATCTCGGCCAGGTGCGAGGTGTTTGAACTGTTGTACCCGCCAACTACCAACAGAAGGTCCATTGGCACGTTGAGCAATTCGCGCAATGCATCCTGCCGCTCCTGCGTTGCGCCGCAGATTGTGTCGAAAAAACGGAAGTTGCTTTCCGCAAGCTCCGGGCCGTCTCGATCGATAATGGCCCGTTGAACTCGTCGTTGCACCTCCTCGGTTTCGCCGCGGAGCATGGTCGTTTGATTGGCCACGCCGACGGTTTGCAGATGCACGTCGGGATCGAACCCGGGCGAGTGCGCGCCCTCGAACCTGTCGAGGAACGCCTGCTTGTCGCCGCCGTGCCGGATGTATTCGCAAACATAGTCGGTGTCTGCGAGCGTCAGAACGACAAGGTAATGCCCCTTGCCGTCCCCGAGCGCGCGCGAACTGGTCGCTTTTGTCTCCTCGTGTTCGGCTTTGCCATGAATGATGGAAGTAGCCGATTCGCTGGCGTATTTACGCACCCGCTTCCAGACGCTCATCACGTCGCCGCAGGTGGTATCGACGATCTGGCAGCCGCGGTCCTTGATTTGTTGCTGGATCGACAATTCGGTTCCAAATGCCGGCACGATCACCACGTCTTCGGGCCCTAGATCAGAAATATCGGCCTGTTTGTTTTTGCCGGTAAGGTTCTTTATGCCCAACGAGGCGATTTGATGATTGACCTCAGGATTATGAATGATCTCCCCGACGATGAAGAGACGGCGATCTTTGAAAACTTTGCGCGCGGCATAGGCCAGGTCGATCGCACGCTCCACGCCGTAACAAAAACCGAATTGTTTCGCCAGGCGCACGGTCGTGTCACCGACAGAAATGATTCCACCGGCGCGACGCACTTTTTCGACAATATCGCTGCGGTAATGTGACTCGACCTGTTCCTGCACCGCGGCCATTACATCGGGCGTGCGCAGATTAATTTTCTCGCGCGCTGTCGTGCCGCTGGAAATAAGATTCGTGCTCACAAGATGATGCCCCGGAAGGTTTTCGGAGCCGCCATGCCGTTACTCGAGCAGAGGTCCGCTCGGTTTTTGAAACGCGCCCGAAGTCACCATCAGAGACGCTGGAGGATCAGGCGCTCTGGAGTCGTCCACCCGCTCCACTTTCGATGCAAGAGTTTCATCTTCTGGTTGCGTGGTAGCAATGTTTACCGGGGTGCCGATTTTCACCAGCGCGAAAAACTTCGGCGCGGCTTCGCCGTGCAACCGAATACATCCGTGTGTGCGTGGAGAGGGATGAACAAAACCCTGATGAAAACCGTAGCCCGGCGCAAACTCACACCAGAATCCCATCGGATAACCAACATAGCGGCCGGGAACATTCGCACCCGCATCCGCGGGAACAACGCGGCTGCCTTGGACTCGGAAGCCGTACGAGCCAGAGCGTTTCTCTTCCTGCTTCGAGTAAATTGTGAAACTGCCGTGCGGCGTTGGCTTCGCCGGGATGCCAACCGTACAGGCGACCGCCATCAGGCAACGGTCGCCTTCCATCACGTAAATGTTTTCTTTTGCGAGCGAAACCTTCACCTTCACAGCCGAAGGGTCGTGTGGACGATACGCTGTCACATGGTACGGCTTGCCGGCAGCCACACGCCCTGTTGTGCAACCGGTGAGGAGCAAAAGCGAACCGCCAGCAGCCAGCAAAATGAATCGGGAGACATGTCGCATAACGTTCATACTGGAGAAGCTCGACGGCATTTTGTCAACCATCAGCCCGTTGCCGTGTCATGGCGATTGCCTTCATCTCGGTGGAGCATTTCCTCGAATGGCCGCATAAAATTCGCATAGGATGGATAGGGCCGGTCGGCGTTTGCAGGGCGATAGCGCCAATGCTTGTACATCCAGAGCCAGGGCGCTGGATTTTTTCGCACGTACGGCTCGAATGAATTCCAGCAGGCTTGCGCGATCTGCTGATGTGTCATACCGGCAGTGTTGTCGATCTTTGGATGGCAAACAACGCGATAACGCCCGTCCGGAAGCGGTTCGCAGTGCGCGGGAATAATTGGCGCACCGGTCTGCTCACTTAGCCATGCGTGCGCGGACGTTACGCTGGTTTTCAATCCGAAGCAATCGATCGCGACTGCACCCTGGCTCGGCGGCACGGTAAGGTCGACGAGGAGCGCCGTCGTGCCTTTTCGGCGAAGCACCTTATAAAGCCGAACGAGGCCGCGCTGGCGCGAAATAAACTCGTGCCCGCATCGCTCCCGGATTTTTCTAAAGATCGGGTCGAGCAGCGAGTTCTTGAATTCCTGCGCTACGATCGTGCCCGTCTTTCCAGAGTAACCACAGGCGATGCTCAACCATTCGAAGTTGCTGTAATGATAGGTCGCCATGATGAAACTGCGCTCTGGGCCAGTACCGCGCGTAATTTCCTCAAAGTTCTCCATCTCGATGTAGCGGAAGAAATTTTCCTGTGTCAGTCGCGGACTCCACAGCAGGTCGACCATGGTCCGTGCGAAATGTTGAAACGACTCGCGGGCAATTTTTCGCCGCTCGTGGATCGAGAATTGGTTGCCAAACGCGACCTCGAGATTGTTCAGCGCGACCTTGTATCGGTCGCGATCAAAGAGGGACACGAGCACTCCGGCCGTTTGGGCAAGGCGGTAGCATGCTCTCCGAGAAAACAGCGGGATTAATTTTGTCGCAACGAGAAGCCCGATCCACTCAAGCCGGTAGCGGATTTGTTTCCATCGCGAATGCATTTCCCATTCTAAACACGCCGCTGAACGTAAGGCTAGAAGTGGTTTCCGCAGGCCGAGATTACCGTCGTAATCGTGCTCCTGCTCGTGATCGCATCACTCGCCTCGCCCAGGATTAGTCACCGGAGGAAGACTTTTTCGAAACTCAGCCTGTTGTCGCTCCGCTTGGCGTTGCCGCTCCAATTCGTTCGCCCGCTCCTCGGGACTCGGACCTGTAGACGCGCAGCCCAATAGGAGGACGATTCCTGATCCAAAAAGCACAAACGTTGCCAGTTTTTTCATACAAGGGGTTAAACCATAATCAAGTCGGCGAATCCGGCAATCACCGCGGATCATTTAGACACTGAAAAGTAGAGACGCCGCGCTGCGGCGTCCGCGGACAGCGTGGCGCGCTGTCCCTGCCATGTTTATTCGTGCTGCTTTTGCGATCTAGGTCGCAGGTAGTCGCGCTCGATGATTTTCAAGCGCTCAAGAATTTCTTGCAGCGCCAGTTCATTTTTCAAATTCAGCTGGTAATCAAGATCGGAGCGAAGCCGATCTTTATGTGCCTGCCGGTTTTGCGACATCATGATAATGGGGGCCTGGACCGCCTGAAGCATGTTAAGCACGACGCAGAGGAAAAGGTAGGGATATGGATCGAATCCTTTGTCCATAAGCAGCCAGGTGTTCAAGAGCACCCAGGCGTTAAGAAAAACCACTCCTGAGAGAATAAATTTCCAACTGCCGCCGAACTCGGCGATAATGTCGGCAGCGCGATCTGCGAAGGTGAGACGCGCCGCTTCCTCCACATTGACATTGCGCGTGGCGCTATGGCGTAAAAGCTCATCCGTGTGCCGCAAACGGTTCGCGAGCGCGGTCATCATTTCCAGCGCGACATTGGGGTTCCCGCGCATAATAAAAGAAAGAAAGTGCTGGCGCGAAAGGACGGCCAGCCGTGATTCCTCCGACGCCGTTGCATTGGCCGAGCGCGGCTGCCCATCGCCGAGCAATGCCATTTCACCGAAGAAATCACCGCGGCCCAGCTCCGTCAGCGTTAGTTCACGCCCGTTCGTCGCGTCCACGCTGATTCGCACTCTTCCGCGCTCGATTATGTACATCGCGTCGCCAGCTTCGCCGGCACGGAACAAGACTTTTTGCTTTTCGCAGTCGAGCGTCTCAAGTAAGTCGCACAACTGTTTGGCCGCATCGTCATCGAGCGATTCAAAGAGCGGGACCTGGCGCAGGTTATCGATGGTCATCTGTGTAAAGGTACTGTTGAGCCGCGCCGGCGCTGACAACAAAAGGGCCCGGAATTAAAAAGGCGCATATCCATGCGGCAAGGATAGCGATAATTAGGGGTTCCGAGAAGCGTCAATTCTCTAAAGTCCTGTGACAAATGCTGCGGCGACACAGCTACCCAGCGTATCAAACGCACACAAAGCGATGCATTGAATTTTTCAATAGCTTCTAACGAACCGATTTGGTATTGCTGGCCTCCATCTTCGGAATCGCAGGATCAAAAGGAGGAAATATGCTTCATCTCATCTGGTATATCATCGTCGGTTTTCTTGCCGGTTGGGCCGCTAAAGCGCTGCTGCATGTGCACCTGCCGATCGTCTGGACAATTGTGCTTGGTATTGTCGGCTCAATCGTTGGTGGCGCAGTAACTCACTTATTCTCGCCGCCAAGCGCGGGAGGCCGGTTTCACCCGGCGGGGTTAATCGTTTCCATACTGGGAGCCATTGTGGTTCTGTACGTGTGGCACAGGTTCAGACTACACATCCCTCGCGGGTAAAAAATACATAGACTCCGCGGCCCATTGTCTTACGGGCAAGGATGCCGACACCACTCTAAATTGACTTAGCTCGGTTCGATTCTAGGTTGCGTTCTCGCGCGCTCGCGCCGCCTGAATCGTGAAAAGCGTCCTCTTCGTCTGCACAGGTAACATTTGCCGCAGCCCGATTGCGGAGGGCCTATTTCGCCGTTTGCTTGGAAACCGGAAAGAAATCGAAGTCGCGTCGGCGGGCGTGCACGCGGTGCATGGACAACCGCCAAGCCTCTATGCAGTGCAGGTTTGCGAAGAGGAAGGCGTAGACATCAGCGGCCTGCGCAGCCAGCCGCTCACTGCCGCACTAATCGATCGCGCCACGCACATCTTTGCCATGACCGGCGCGCATCTCGAGACCATCCAGATGCTCTTTCCCCAGGGCGCGGAAAAATCCTTTTTGCTTCGCGAATTTGAAGAGCCGGGCACAACGGTTTGGCGCGATGTGCCCGATCCGATCGGTCTCGGCCGTGAAGTTTACGAAGATTGCGCGCGCACCATCAAAAACGCGTTGCCAAGCGTGCTCGCCTTCGTCGAACAAGGCCAGCTGGTCCGCCCGGGCGCGGCACGCAGGTCCGACATATCTTATTCAACGAGCGACCGTTCTCCTCAGATTGAGATCGGAACGATTAGATCGACACCTCCACCGCGTTATGGCGAGGCTTTGCGCAGAGTCGATCCTGAGATTTTCGATGCGATCGCTGCGGAAGAAAAGCGGCAACGTGAAAATATCGAATTGATCGCGTCGGAGAATTTCACAAGCCGGGCGGTCATGGAAGCTCAGGGCAGCGTCCTCACGAACAAGTACGCCGAAGGTTATCCGCGAAAGCGCTGGTACGGCGGTTGCGAGAATGTCGATGTGGCCGAGCAACTCGCAATCGATCGGGCGAAGCGATTGTTTGGCGCAGAGCACGTGAACGTGCAGCCGCACAGCGGCGCGCAGGCAAACATGGCGGTCTATTTCGCCGCAATTAAACCAGGCGACAAAATTCTCACGATGAACTTGGCCCACGGCGGTCATCTCACCCACGGACATCCGGCAAATTTTTCGGGCAAATTTTATCAAGTCACGCATTACGGCGTAGACGAAAAGACCGAGACGATCGATTACGGCGCGTTGCAAAAGCAGGCTGAGCAAGTGCGGCCCGTCATGATTACAGCCGGCGCATCCGCCTACCCGCGCATCATCGATTTTCCGCGGCTGCGACAAATTGCCGATTCCGTCGGCGCGATTCTTTTCATCGACATGGCGCACATTGCTGGATTGGTAGCCGGCGGCCAGCATCCGAGTCCCATTCCGCATGCACAATTTGTCACAACCACGACACACAAAAGTTTGCGGGGCCCACGCGGTGGGATCGTGATGTGCGAAGAGAAATTCGCCAAGGTCATCGACTCAACACTTTTCCCCGGCGTGCAGGGCGGTCCGCTTATGCATGTGATCGCGGCAAAAGCAGTTTGTTTTCACCAGGCTCTCCAGCCGGAATTTCGCGAGTATCAGCGGCAAGTAGTCCTGAACGCGAAAGCGCTCTCCGCCGGTCTGGCCAACCATGGGTACCGCATCGTGTCCGGCGGCACCGACAATCATCTCATGCTTGTCGATCTTCGCCCGAAAGAAATTAACGGCAAGGAGGCGCAGGAGGTTCTTGATCGCGCCGGGATCACCGTGAACAAGAATGCCATCCCGTTCGACACCTACCCAATTTTTAAACCGGGCGGCATACGGATTGGAACACCGGCGGTCACCACGCGCGGCATGAAAGAAGAAGAAATGCTGGAGATCGCCGACTTGATCGCCGAAGCGCTGAGCAATCGCAGCGATGCCGACGCGCTGGAGAGAGTCCGACGAAAGGTGCTCGATTTAACGAGAAGATTTCCGCTTCCATGGTAGAGACGCCGCCGTCTGGCAGCCCTACCGCAGAAGATTCACTCTACCTAATCGGCGAAAAACTGCTTAGTTTGCCGATTGTTTATGAATCGAGCCGCTGATCAGCCGGAACTGAATCCCCTTCGCGAAGGTATTTCCGCCCGCGCAGTGCCACAGCCGTGCGCGATTGTAATCTTCGGCGCTACCGGCGATCTTACTAATCGCAAACTTATTCCTGCGCTTTACAATCTTGCCGCCGATGGCGATCTCCCACCCGCTGTCGCAATCGTCGGGTTTGCGCGGCGGGAAAAAAATGACGAGCAGTTCAGGGCTGAACTCGAAGAAGCGACTCGCAAATTTTCGCGCCAGGCCGTGCGCGACGAAATCTGGAAGACGTTTGCGCAATCCATCTTCTATCACCAAAGCGAATTCGGCGACGAAGCCGGCTACGAAGCGTTAGTCAAACGTCTCGAGAAGGTCGACAAAGAACGTGGGACGCGCGGCAACCGGCTTTTTTATTTCGCTACCGCTCCCGACCAGTTCGAACCGATTCTGAAGCACCTGAAGGCAGCAGGTTTAAACGAAACCTGCAAAGGAAGCTGGGCCCGCGTGATTGTCGAAAAACCGTTTGGTACCGATTTGGCTTCCGCGCGCGAACTCAACCGCATCGTCCGCACTTCTTTCACCGAAGAACAGACTTACCGGATTGATCATTTTCTTGGTAAGGAAACCGCCCAAAATATTCTGGTCTTGCGATTCGCGAACGCGATCTTCGCGCCGCTCTGGAACACGCATTACATCGATCACGTGCAAATCACGGCCGCCGAAACGCTGGGGATTGAGGGCCGGGCCGGCTTTTACGAACGCGCGGGCGCCTTGCGCGACATGGTGCAAAACCATTTGCTCCAGCTTCTTTGTCTTGTCGCAATGGAGCCGCCGATGGATTTGAGCGCGGATAGTATCCGTGACGAAAAAGTCAAAGTGGTCCGATCGCTTCGCCGTTTCGCGCAGAGTGAGGTCGCTGCGAACGTTGTGCGCGGGCAATACACCGAGGGCGCGATCAACGGCAAGCCGGTTGCCGGTTATCGTCAGGAACCAAACGTGAAACCGGACTCGCAAACAGAAACGTTCGTGGCATTGCGTCTTTTCATCGACGACTGGCGCTGGGCCGATGTGCCGATTTACATGCGCGTCGGCAAACGGCTTCCAAAATCGGCCACTGAGATTTCCATCCACTTCAAAAAAGCGCCCGCCGTTCTCTTTAACAAAGACTTGAAGGATCTAAACGTGCTGGTCATTCGAATTCAACCCGACGAAGGAATTTCGCTACGGATCCATGCAAAAGTTCCCGGCGCCAGTTTCCGCGTCGAGCCGGTGAAAATGGATTTTCATTACGGGACTTCATTCGGGAAAGCCAGCCCCGAAGCGTACGAACGTTTGCTGCTCGATGCGATGAGCGGGGACGCGACGCTTTTTGCGCGCCGCGATGAAGTCGAGGAAGCGTGGGCTTTTATTGACGTTATCGAGCATGCGTGGGCCGAAAAAAATGATGCGCCGGCTCTGTTCTTTTATCCCGCTGGCTCATGGGGCCCGGAGGAAGCCGACGATTTGCTCGCGCGCGACGGACATGCCTGGCGAAGATTGTGAGGTATGCCTACAATTACCGAAACTTACTCGTTAGGTCTCCAGGTCGAGCTCGACGAGATCGACAGTGAGCTGAAGAAACTGTGGGCGCAGAGCGAAGGCGCGACGACGCGCGCCTCGTTGGTCAACTTGGCGGTTTATAGCGAAGTGCCCGGCTCACTGGATAAGAATACGCAGCTGATTGCAAAGATTGCTGAGAACCACGCCTGTCGCGCCATTGTCATTGGCGCTGACTGCAAAGCGAAAACAAATCGCGTGGAAGCCTGGATTAGCGCGCACTGTCATGTCAGTCGCACCGGCAGCCAGCAGATTTGCTCCGAACAAATTTCATTTCTGCTCGAGGGACCATGCACAAGTCTCCTGCCGAGCATCGTATTCTCGCACCTGGATTCGGACCTGCCGTTTTACCTTTGGTGGCAGGGCGAATTTCGTGAACCGATGGATCCACAGTTGTGGGCGTGGGTCGATCGCGTCATTTACGATAGTCAGGCGTGGAAGGATTTTCCCGAACAAATGCGCCTGGTCGAGTCCGCGCAAAAGGAAGCGAAGCAACGGATTGTGCTTTGCGATTTGAACTGGACGCGGCTGGACAAGGTTCGCTTCGCGCTTGCTCAATTCTTCGATCATCCGACATCGCATCATCATTTCGCGAAAATGAAAAATGCGCGCATTGATTTCGCGCCGGGCTTTAGATCGACTGCGGTGCTCTTTGCCGGTTGGCTCGCCGCGCAATTAAATTGGCGCGTCGAGAAGGCGACCCGCAATGACGCAATTCAATTTGTTGATTCAAGCGGCCGCAAGATCGACATCGAACTGCGCGAGCGCCCTGGCGAGCCGATCGGCCAGATCGTTCTGAACTCGCGTGAAGTCGAATTTGTGGTCGCCCGTGCCAAGTGCGGTGATCTCCTTGAGGTTTCGCGCGGCAAGCCGGACGAGAAACGCATGCCGCAACTGATGCCGGCGGGGAGCAACGATCCGGTGAGCTTGATGAGCGAAGAACTCATGCGCGGAGGGCCGCACCACGTTTATCTGCACGCCGTCAATTGCGTCCGCGAGTTGTTGTAGCGGCGGCCGCTACAGGAGCAGTCCGCACAAGTCGCGCACATTTTGCTCTATTGAGAAGAGTTCGCAGGCGCGTTTGTGACCCTTCTCGCCCAAACGCCGTGCCAGCGAAGGATTTGTAATCACATTTTCAATCGCGTCCGCAAGCGCACGCGCATCGCCCGCAGACACGAGCAATCCAGTTTCATTATCGATTACCATTTCCGGAATTCCGCCGATCGCAGTTGAAATGACCGGCAAGCCAGTCGCCATCGCCTCCATGATGACAGTGGGCAGATTGTCCATGCCGCCCTCGGAATCGATCACGCTCGGCAGAACAAAAACCGTTCCTCCGGCCAAATAGCTTCTGATTTCATGTTGCGGCTTGGGGCCAGCCAGCTCGACGTAACTTTGCAGGTCAAGTTCGACGATTTGCTCGTGCAATTTCTTTTCCAGCGGTCCTTCGCCGAAAATCTGACAACGGAAAGATATTCCGCGCTCCATGAGCAACCGACAGGCCTGGATTAAATCGGCGAACCCTTTCTTGTCGATTAAACGGCCGACTGCAACAATTAGTGGCGGAGCGGACGAAAAATCCGCGCGTCTGAATTCGCCAAGATTCAAGGCGTTATAGATCCGATGAATTCGATCCGCGCAATTCGGAAAGCGCTCCTGCAAAAATTTCTCTGCGTAATCCGTTTCGGTAACAATTACACGCGCTGCATTAAGGAGTTTATCGAGCCCAATCTCAAAATCTCGGGGCGCGAAAATATCGTTGGCATGCGCGGTAAAGCTAAAAGTAACTCCAAAAAATCTGTCCATCCAGAAAGCGGTGCGCGCGGCCATTCCAGCAAAGTGCGCGTGAACATGACGAATCCCCATTTCCTGCAATCGCAGTCCAACATAGACCGCCTGATAGAGCCGAAGAAAATCGGTGCGCCGGCCCCACTCATCGAGAGCGCTGACAATCTCCCTCGTTAGTTTTCCCTTTTTTGCCGCGTGACTGACTTCTCGCAGCAGTTGTTCCTCCTCAGGGAGGTATTGCACGCGTTTAACGATACCTTTGTCCCAGTCCTGCGGCGGCTCATCTTTTGGTTTCCGAATGGAGAAAATAGGTTGAGCAACACCTTGGCGAGCGAGCTCAGCAACCTCGCGATAGCAAAACGTCTGTCCGAATGACGGAAATCGCTCGAAGAGATATGCAAACTGCGTCATCGATCAGACTGATTGCGATAAGGCGCTATGCACTCCCGCGTTTTACCGGAATCGGTTTTCCCGAATCGTCGACAGCCACATGAGTAAAGACGCCATGCGTGACGCGGATCTGCTTTCCATGCATGTAACGGCGCACCCAAACTTCCACAGGGATGACCATTGAAGTGCGGCCAATTCGCTCCACCCACGCGTAACATGCGACGGTGTCCCCCACCCGAACCGGCTCAAGAAAGGACATTCCTTCCATCGCAACTGTGACAACTCGCGCTTGCGCTATTTTCGCAGCGAGAATGCTGCTTCCCAAGTCCATTTGCGATGTCAGCCAGCCGCCGAAAATGTCGCCGTTTGGGTTTGTATCCTTGGGCATGGCAATCGTTTGAATGACCAGCTCACCTTTGGGTTGATCGGGCATTTAAGCGGAAAAATAGCACAATCTACGACCTCGCAATCTTCCTCTTCCTCTGCTTCTGCTTTTTTTGTCTTTCTGTAGAGGATTCCAGAGGAAGCGGAAGAGGAAGAGTTACAGGATCAACATGCAATCGCCATAGCTGTAAAAGCGATAGCGTTCACGAATTGCTTCCTGGTAGGCCCGTAGCAAGAACTCGCGGCCCGCGAACGCGCTTACCAGCATCAGCAATGTCGAACGCGGCAGATGGAAATTCGTCAGCAGAACATCAACCGCTCGGAAATCATAAGGTGGATAAATGAAAATGTCGGTCACGCCTTCTTGCGCGAGAACTTCTCCACCTTCACCTCGTGCCGATTCCAGGGTGCGGACCGTTGTCGTTCCCACGGCGACGATTCGGCGCGCGTTATTGACCTTGCTTGCGGCTTCTGTCGAAATGGAAAAACGCTCCGCGTGCATGCGATGCTCCGCTACGCTCTCCGAGCGCACCGGGAGAAATGTTCCAGATCCCACATGCAGGGTGACGAACGTGTGTGGAATCGCGCACAAAATTTCCGGGGTGAAGTGAAGACCGGCCGTGGGCGCGGCAAGTGCGCCAGCCGCATAAGCAAAGACAGTCTGGTAGCGCGCCGCAT
>QHOD01000128.1 GCA_003218615.1 Verrucomicrobiota bacterium | reverse complement strand
CACCCTTCGTGTGCGTGTACCCCATGCATCGGCCGGACAAGCAATGGGCGCTCCTGGCAATTAATAAGCACCCGAGACGTACAGCTCGACTGAATGTGCAATTCAATTTATCCCGAGCGGAGCGCCCTGTGACATTCGCCGGTCAGGTCGAGCTAATTCAGTTCTCGCCGCAGCAATATGCCTGGCATGACGCCGGGCCAAATGGCCATCCCATTCGAAGCCTACCGCCAAGACATTTTTCACGAGAGGCATCGCAGTTTTACGACTTGCCGCCGTATTCGCTCACCGTATTGCGCGGAAAGCTTCCAAATTGATCCGTGCTAGACGCGAACCGGCACACTGGCAGTGCGCTCGAGTTTGCCCCAGCTCACCCACGCTCCTTTGAACGCGCGCAGAATTGCTTTCCAAATGCAATAGCTGAGCATCGGACGGTAAATCAGACGCATCGGGAGAATCCGCCAGGCGCGCACAATCGGTTCGCGCTCCAAAATGCAGGCAAGGGTCGCGAGAATGACGTCCATTGCCAAGAACGTGATCACGAACGGCATCACCGCACGCCACATGCCAAAGGGCAGGGTTGCCAGCAAAAATAAATCCACCATCGGCGTGATGGCCACGAGGATGATCTGGAAAAACCAAATGCTCGGCAAACTGAACCAGCCAAGCGCGCGATAGTTCCAGTTGAACAACATGTCGCGGTGTTTCCAAAGACATTGCAGCGTCCCATATGCCCAACGAAAACGCTGCCGAGCAAGTGTCCGCACACTTTCGGGCGCTTCTGTCCAGGCGATGGCGTCGGGCACGTACACGATTCGTTGCCGGTGTTTGTGCAGCGATAGTGTGAGGTCGGTATCTTCGGCGAGTGTTTGCAAGCTCAGGCTGCCCGCTTGATCGAGCGCTTCTTTGCGAATAGCGCTGATTGCGCCGGGCACCACCGTGATGCAGTTCCACCGATTGTAAGCGCGTCGATCAAGGTTGAAACCGCAGGTGTATTCGAGCGCCTGACAACGCGCGACGAACGTGCGCAAGTTTCCTACTTTCGCGTGACCCGACACCGCGCCGACGCCAGGATCCGCAAACGGCTCGAGCAATCGCGGCAGGGTGTCGCGCTGACATTGCGTGTCGCCATCGATAAAAACCACAATGCCGCGACGGACGGCAGAGAGGGCTCGCTGCAAAGCGCGGGCTTTTCCCCGGTTCTCCTGTTGCAACAAACGCACACGTGGGTCGACAGCCGTAATGCGCTTGACTTCGGCGGCGGTCTCGTCGCGCGATCCATCATCGACCACGATCGCTTCAACGTCTCCTTTGTAATCGGTCGCCAATAGCGCGCGCAACGTGTTTGCGATCACTTTCCCTTCGTTGTAAGCGGCAATGACTACGCTTACCGGCTCGGCAAAATCCGCTCGCGGGCGCCGCCGGAATCGATACGCCAGCCACACGACAATCAGCGTTCTGACGACTACCAGCGCGGTCGCAACGATCATGAACGCCCAAAGAAATTCCTCGATCGCATGATAAATGTGAAAGCCCGTGCTGCTGACTACTCGCGCATACGGTTGACCATTTCCCGCCAATGGCGGCATCACCGCATCGCGGGTCGTGCCGAGCAACGTGCTCAGAGGCACGACGGTGTCGCCGCGAATGTGCAGCCATTCCAAAATGCGTGGGAGCGCCTCGACAGTCTGGGAGCGGTCGCCACCCGCGTCGTGCAGCAGGATAATGCTGCCGTCGCGGCGCTGCTGTTTGACGCGCCGCAGAATAATGTCGGCGCCCGGTTTCGCCCAATCCTGCGGATCGATGCTTTCCAGAACGACCAAATAGTTGAGGTCTTCCGCGATTTGCAGCGGAGTCAGTTCGCTTAATTGCGCCGGGCTAGTATCGGCCGCGTACGGCGGACGGAACAACGTCGTCGCGCGACCGGTTATGGTTTCGAGCAAGAGCTGTGTCGCGTTCAGCTCGAGCCGGATGTGCTCCGGCCAGCAGAGCGCCAGGTTCGGATGATAATAAGTGTGGTTTCCGATCTCGTGCCCGTCATCCACGATGCGACGGACAAGCTTCGGATAACGTTCCGCATTTGCCCCCACGAGGAAAAACGCAGCCTTCACGTTTGCTCCTTTGAGGATGTCCAGGATCTTCGGGGTCCATCGCGGATCGGGGCCATCATCAAAACTGATTGCAACCTGATGCTCGCCGCCGGCCCCTTGATGGTAGAGGGTCGGAAACTTCGGGAATTTTACGTACTTCGCCGTGAGATAGCCCTCCGCGTCGACAGCAAGCTTGCGCATTCCATCTGAACGACTCTCGTCGACAGTGACAATCTCACCGTCACCCACGTCCGTAATCGTGTCCGTACCCTTTAAAACTTCGAGTGACTCGCGCGTTTGATTGTCGATCTTGAAGCCGCGCGGCACGCTTAAAGCATCCCAAATTGAGGGGTCTTCGCTGCCGAGCCGATAAAGCGCGAACCCGCCCGCCTTTTGATCGCGCACTTCCCGCAGTTCATTGAGAAAGGTCACCGCATCCAGAAACCAGACGGCATGCTCCTTGTCCTCATCCTGAAAATAGAAGTACGGGCTATAACTGGGCCCCTTTACCTCCGCGGTCTCCACTTCCGCATCGTTGGCGCGACTCATTACCTCCGGGAAAGTGATCAGGTCCGCTTTTTTTCCGCCGATCATCCAATCATATCCGTAGCTACCGAGCGCAATGATCCAATGTTTGGTGTCCGTGTCTTCGAGTAAGACGCGCAGCCACCCTTCGAACCATGGACGGGACGCGAGCGGGCCAGGCGGATCAATATCGGAAGTCTCGTCAAACAACATTGCCACAAACCGATCGACGTTGTCCGAGAGCTTATCGAAATCGATGTAGTCCAACTCCTGGCCAGGTTGCACGCACAGCCACAGCTCCTTGTCATCGTCGTGCAACGCGTCGGCAAACTTGTCGATGAATGACGCGATATCGTTTCTATAGGCCGGATCGATTTGCTGCCAGTCGATCACCACGCCCGAAGCCTTGGCATTACGCAAGACGGCGAGCACATTTTGAATGAACCGGTTTTGTCGTTCCGCCGGACCATGCGCCAGGTTCTCGACCGCTTCCGGTTGCCAGGTGTCGCCGACGAGGTTAGTCAGCAGCGGCATCAGGGCAATCCCTTTGCTTGCGGCGAGTTTCGGCAAGCGCGGATCCGCGTCGATTTGCAACTCACCCATGCCATTGATCACCGTCATCCATTCCGGGCAAACATGAGTGATCTGCGCTGCATGCTGCTGGAGCGACGCGTAACTGTACGGATCGCCGTTGGTGTAAAATGCGAGCCGTACTTCGCTGTCCGGTGATTTTTTTCGCGGCCGCGCTGGAGGAGCGGGCGTTGGGCCACCCAGCTTTTTCGCCGCCTGGCGCGCCGCGCCAAATTTCTGCCACAAGAGCGAGCCCGTCGACACTTGCCCGGCCGGATTCTGTTTTTGTAATGCTTTCAACTGTCCTTTTAACTGCCGCAGTGAAAACGGGACACTCATTTGCGGCGCGACAAATAGCGTTTGAACAAACAGCACGGTCGCGAGAAAAAACAGCATGCCCGCAATGAGCAGAATCAGGCGCAAGCGCGGCCAACGTTTGCCGGCCGGATCCGAAAAAACAAAGGGCGTAACCGTTTCTGGAGGAATCTCGTACATGGGGCGCTTATAATCGCGTACGCGCAGGAATAAGAAAACCCGATTCTATCAGCTCCTCGTGAGAATCAAAAGCGGCGGAGCGCCGCCGCAGTCCAAGACGCAGGCGCGCAATGTGCCTCGAATTCACGGCCACGTTTTGGAGTGCGGCGACGCGTAGCCGCTTTTTCCTGAGGTGGCCGCCACTGAAAGCGTTCGGCGGTTGCAAATCAAACATCCAACATCCAACATCCAATCCAATGCATATCGAGCCAGATTCACTGCCAACTGGACACCCCGGCATTGCGGCGCGTTTAAAAAAAGGCCCCACAATCCATTCCAGCGCCTGGGTCGTCCCCGGTGCTACAGTGCTCGGCGATGTGATTCTCGGAGAGGAATCGAGCGTTTGGTACGGCGCCGTGCTCCGTGGCGACATTAATCGCATCATTATTGGGCCCCGCTCAAACGTTCAGGATAATGCTGTCGTTCACGTCGATACCAACTATCCAACAACGGTGGGCGACCTCGTCACCATCGGGCACAGCGCCGTCGTGCACGCGTGCAAGATCGACAATGAAGTGCTGGTCGGGATGGGCGCCATCATTCTCGACGATGTGGAGGTAGGCGCACGCTCCATTATCGGCGCAAATGCGCTTGTCACTCTCGGGATGAAAATCCCGCCCGGCTCACTCGTGCTCGGATCGCCCGCGAAAATCCGCCGGCAACTTGCCATCGACGAACAGAAGGACATCGCCCGCTGGGCTTGGAGCTACGTCGAAACAGCCAAAGAGTTCCGCGAACTTTGCTAATGGTAGGGTGCGACCGCCGGGCGCGCCGTTGTAGCGGCGCTCTATCAGCGCCGAACGGATAATCCGACGGTCATAGGACCGCCGCTACAGAATTTTTGCCAGCTCGCGTGCATTCTCCCGCAAAAGCTCCGCTGCACGCGACATGTTTTCCGTTTCGCTCATTCCCGGTCGCGCGTTCTGGTAAACGCCGTCAAAAATTTCCCGCACCTGTCGATCTCCATTCGTGCGCCCAACGATCGCGAAAACGCGCTTGCCAAGTTTTCGCGCTAGCCGCGCCACACCGGCCGGCGTTTTTCCTTCGAGTGTTTGGCGATCCAAACTCCCCTCGCCCGTGATGACAACATCGACATCTTTCATTTTCGACTCGAGCTCGACGGCTTCGGCGACGACATCGAAACCCGGCCGAATTTGCGCGCCGCAAAAACTCATCAGGCCGAATCCAAGTCCGCCGGCCGCGCCTGCGCCCGGGTTGTCGCGATAATCGAAACCGAATTCATTCGCGACAACGTCAGCGAATTTAGTCAACGCCCGTTCCAAGATGTCGATCTTATCTTTGCCCGCGCCTTTTTGCGGGCCAAACACTCGCGTCGCTCCGTTTTCGCCAAGCAGCGAATTCTGGACGTCAACAGCCGCGATGATCTTCGGGAGCGCCAAACCCTTCGGCTTTGTGATTTTTGCGAGGTCAAGCAGCTGACTCACCTCTTGCTCCTGCTCATGCCCATGCTCGCGCCCGTAATCGAATCGAAAACCCAACGCGCGCGCCATTCCAAAACCGCCGTCATTCGTCGCGCTTCCACCGAGACCAATGATGATCTCGTCCGCGCCGTGATCTGCCGCAGCGACAATCATTTCACCAACGCCAAAGGTGTTTGCCCGAACTGGGTCGCGCTCGTTTTTCGAGAGTCGCCACATTCCGGCCGCTTCGCTCATTTCCATCACAGCAAGCCGTCGTTCTGCGATCCACGCATAACACGCGTCGATCTTGCGACCGAGTGGATCGTGCGCTTTGCATTTCAACCAGGAACCGTTGAGAGCGTTGCAGACGACTTCCGCGGTTCCCTCGCCGCCGTCGGCCATCGGTACGATGTCGATCTTTGCGTCACGCAAAACATGGCGCAATCCGAGCGCGACGTTCTGTGCAACTTCGCGAGCACTGAGCGACCCTTTAAACTTATCCGGGGCAATCAGAATTCTCATCGCCTTAGTCGGCAGGCGAGACGCCCGCCGGCCTCGCAGGCAGGATGCCTGTGCTACGCTTTCAATTTACGCTCCAAAATTTCGCCAGCTAATTGCGGATTGGCTGTGCCCTTTGACAATTTCATCACTTGACCCTTAAGAAAATTCAGCGAGGCGAGATTGCCTGCTTTAAAATCCGCGGCTGGTTTTGGATTCGAGGCAATCACCTGGTCGCAAAGCGCCTCGATCGCGCTCGCGTCGCTTAATTGCTCAATTCCTTTTTCTTTTACAATTGTCGCTGCCCCCTTACCGGTCGCGAACATTTCCGCGAAAACGTCCTTGCCCTGTTTGCCGCTGATTTGCCCGCTGTCGATTAGATTGATCAGCTCATCAAGGGCTTTCGGCGAAATCGGACAATCATTGATAGTTTTGCCACCACTACTCAACGCATTTTGCAAATCATTCAAAATCCAGTTGGCGACGTTCTTCGGTTTCTTTGCGCCTTTCGCGGCTGCTTCAAAATAGCGGGCAACATCGAGATCGTTCGCCAGCACGCCGGCGTCATAGGCGCTCACTTGATATTGCTCGACGAAACGCGCTCGTTTCGCTTTCGGTAATTCCGGCACGCGCGCACGCGCATCCGGCAGCAGAACCTCGGTTTTCACCGGCACCAGATCCGGATCGGGAAAATAGCGGTAATCGTGTGCGAACTCTTTCGTGCGCATGAGAAATGTTTCGCTGGCAACATCATCCCAGCCACGAGTTTCCTGTTCGAGTTTTCCGCCGCTTTCCAGAACGCCGACCTGCCGCTGAATCTCGTAAGCAAGAGCACGTCGCACTCCGCTGATCGAATTCATGTTTTTAATTTCAATCTTTACTCCGAGTCCGGCCTGTTTGTCGGGTCGGACAGAAATATTGCAATCGCATCGAAGCTGCCCTTTTTCCATGTCGGCATCGCTCACGGCTCCGTAAATCAAAATCTGTTTAAGCGAAGTTAAAAACGCGAACGCTTCCTCGGGCGAATTGATTTCCGGCTGCGTCACGATCTCCATCAGCGGCGTGCCGGCGCGGTTGAAGTCGATTCCGGTGCTGTTTTCGAAATGGAAACTCTTCGCCACATCTTCCTCGAGATGAATGCGCACCAGACGCACTTCCTTGTCGGGGGTCGCGATATTTTTCTGCGCATCCTTTGGATAAGCCAGGTCGTGCAACGGCACGCTGCCATTGGTGCAAAGCGGCATGTCGTACTGGGAAATCTGATAATTCTTCGGCATATCCGGGTAGAAATAGTTTTTCCGGTCGAACTTGCAGACTGGCGCGATGTCGCACCCGAGCATGAGTCCGGTGAGCACCGTCATGCGCAATGCCTCATGATTCATCACCGGCAGCGCACCCGGCAACCCGAGGCAGACCGGGCATGTATGCGTATTCGGCTCGGCCCCAAATTCAACCGGAGAAGCGCAAAACATCTTCGAGCGCGTCTTCAGCTGAACGTGCACTTCAAGGCCGATGGTGGTGATGTAATTCACTTCTTGAATTCCTCGCACAACGTCCACAAAGATCACAACGAAAACTCAGAAAAGCTTTCTTCGTCTAACCGACCATTGATGATTCGCTTGATTCCGTTCTTTAGGTGCGCTTCGCCGAAGTTAATGAGCCGACCGAGTTTCAGCCCACTGAGGCGCAATTGCGTAAGGACCTGCTTCGCATGAACTGGAAGCAGCGCTTCCACGGATTTGAGTTCCGCGATAACTTTCCATTCACGACAATGTCGGATCGAAAAGCTTCGTCAAAGCGGATGTCGTCGTACATGATCGGCATTGCCTTCTGACGCTCTGCAGTTAGGCCTCTCTTTTTTAGCTCGTACGCGAGTATGACCTCATAGACCGATTCGAGCAGACCCGGACCTAGCTTAGTGTGAACAAGAAAGGCTGCGTCTAGAATCTGTTTAGCAGTTTCATTCTCTGTCATGCCGTTGTGTCCTTTGTGATCGTTGTGCGAGATTATTTCTGCTCGACCGCGTAGTCGAGCGCGCGCTGGAGATCGAATTTTTTGAAGCGATCAACGAGTACCGGATCATTGGCTGCGTCGATGACGCGTTGATTTTGGAGAAGATCGAGATAGCGCCCTTGCGCGATTATTTCCGAAATTTCCGGATCATCTCGCAAAGCGACAATTTTTGGATGCTCACTTAACTCGCGTGCGCCTGGAAAAGTGAGGAATTTCTGCACACTTTCCGGACTGGAAAATACGGTGCCCACTTTCCCCAGGGTTTCATAAGTATTCGCCGGAACGAGGTCCATTTCCTTGATCGCGTTTCCGAGAGGGCCAATTTCGAGCGAGTTCTTTAGCCGCACCAACGATGTGGCGAGTGCGCTCGATTCCTCATCTGGCGGTGAAGGAAAGCGTTGTCGCACTTTAAGAGCATATGGATTCTTGGCCTCGCCAACATGGACAAAACTTGCCCGACCGCGGACCTGGGCGTCGGCGACAGCGCCGATCGCGCGAACACTCGCCACGATCATCCAAAGAACAAACGCGCCGAAAAACAGCCCGACGATTGCCCCTGCGAATCCAGACGCAAGCTGGACGAGTTTCGAGTTTTGTTCGCCGGTTCGTTTGAACCACATCATTCCGATGCTGGTCATGAGCGCATAGATAAGAAGCGCAAGGACTGCGCCGCCTAAGATCGACAGTACAAAATCGGGCAGCTTCAAAAACGCCCGCACCATCGGGGAAAGCAATCTGCCGCCGAAAATTGCGGCCGCGTACGCCGCAGCAAGCGCAGCAACACGCACAATTTGACGGATCAAACCTAGTCGCCAGCCGCGAACGATTTCGAATAAAATTAAAACCACAGCGAAAGAAACAAAGACTGCCTGCCACAACGGCGAGCCGACCAGTGTTTGCACTTCGGGCCTCACTTCGACCGACCCGGCAAATCGATCGCCATTTGCCGCAGCGCGTGATCGCAAAGCACGATAGCGGCCATCGCTTCCACGATCGGCACTGCTCTCGGCAAAACGCAGGGGTCATGGCGGCCTCGCGCCGCGAGCTTGATTTGCTCTTGCGAGCTGGTCACGGTTCTCTGCTCGTGGGCAATCGTCGCGGTCGGTTTAAAGGCGACACGAAAATAAATTTCCTCGCCATTGCTGATCCCGCCTTGAACGCCCCCGGAATTATTTGTGGCCGTCCGGATTTTACCGCTGCGCATTTCAAATGGGTCGTTATGCTTCGAGCCACGCATGCGCGTCGCGACAAACCCGGAACCAATCTCAAATCCTTTGGTCGCGGGTATGCTCATCATCGCTTTTGCCAGGTCTGCTTCAAGCTTGTCAAAAACCGGTTCACCGAGTCCGGGCGGGATGCCGCGAACAACGCATTCAATCACGCCACCAACTGAATCCCCTTCATCGCGAATTTTCTCGATCAGAGACTCCATCTTCTTCGCCGCTGCGGTGTCCGGACAGCGAACCGCGTTCTTCTCCACGTCCTTCACCTTAACGGAGGAACGATTGATCTTTGCAGTGACCTCGTGGATCTGCGCGACGTAAGCCACGATCTCGAACTCCGAGTGCAAGATCGACAATATCTTTTTCGCCACTGCACCCGCCGCGACCCGGCCGACCGTTTCGCGCGCCGAGGCACGACCGCCACCCTGCCAGTTTCGAATTCCGTATTTGGCCTCATAAGTGAAATCTGCGTGCGACGGCCGAAATGTCGTTTTCATTCGCCCATAATCTTCAGGTCGCGCGTCTTTATTGCGCACCACAATCGCGATGGGCGTGCCGAGGGTTGTCCCTGAAAAAACGCCTGAAAGAATTTCGCAACGGTCTTCCTCTTTGCGTTGTGTCGTGATTTTGCTTTGACCGGGCCGACGACGGTCTAACTCGCGTTGAATTTCCTCTTCGGTGATGTCGATCCTGGGCGGGCAGCCATCGATTACCACGCCGATGCCGCCGCCGTGCGATTCGCCAAAGGTCGTGACGCGAAAAAGCTGGCCGAATGTATTGCCCATGCTCGTAACAAAGCCTTCTCTGACTGTGAATCCAAATTGATCACAGGCAGGATGCCTGTGCTACGTCAAATCGCCTCGAGCGCGAATTTCAAATCGTCGATCAAATCGCGCACGTCCTCAATCCCGACGGAAAGCCTTACGAGTGAGTCGGTCACGCCGAGCTTCTCGCGTTGTTCTTTCGGCACTGAAGCGTGGGTCATGAGCGCGGGATGATTGATCAGGCTTTCGACGCCGCCCAAACTTTCCGCGAGCGCAAACAGCTCCGTGTTCTCCAGAAAACGCCTCGTTCCTTCGAGATCGGTTTTCAATGTGATCGTCACCATTC
>QHOD01000127.1 GCA_003218615.1 Verrucomicrobiota bacterium | reverse complement strand
TGAGGAAGAAAAACCGTATCCTGATTACTTGTGCGTGATGGCCCGGCACAAGCTGATTTTGCAACTGGACCGCAGCCATGTGCCGGGCCAGGTGGCCGGTGATTCTCTTCTCACGCGGCTCGCTTGCGTCGGTGGAGATGGCGCAATTGAAAGAATCGCGTTCCCAAAAACTTGCGGCGAAGGCCGGAGCATTAGCGAGATCGCTTCCATCGCGCTTGATCTGTTGAAGAATGCCGATTCACGTTTCGCCATCGTCGCTGAATCGCAAGAGCGCGCCTTGGAGCAGCTCTCTTTTCAAGCAGTGCGTTCGCAATTGGCAGATTTCTTCGCGCAATTCGCGTCGTAGCACGAATTCTCCGCTGTGTTCAGAGCGAATGGTAGGAGCGTTCACCCGAACCGCCCAGGCGATTGCGGTCAATCGCCGCTATCTATTAGCCTCAAATAAATATCTTCCAGCCGTCGCGTTTGCGCAGCGAGGTCGAAATTTTTGCGAACAACCTCCGCGCCAGCGCGCGCGATGCGCGAAAGGAAGCCCGGATCTTGCGCCGCATTGAGCAACGCACGCGCCAATTCGCTATCATCGTGTTCCGGCACAAGCACGCCGCTCACGCCGTTCTCGATTGCTTCGGGGATTCCGCCATGCCGGGTGGCAAACACCGGCAGTCCGCTGGCCATGGCTTCCAGCATTGAGTTTGGAATCCCTTCCTGGTTTCCGTCAGGGCCGGTCTCGCTCGGGTGCAGGAAAATGTGCGAGGCGTAATAGAGATCGCGCAATTGCTCCTGCGAAATGAAGCCGGTAAACGAAACGCGATTGTCGATCTTTAGTTCGCGCGCCAGGTCTTGAAGTTGACCGAGCAATGGCCCATCTCCCGCGATGGTCAACGTGGCATTTGGATATTCGCTCAGAAAACTCGCAAAAGCGCGCAGCGTGACGGGCAAGCCCTTTTTCTCGATCAACCGGCCGGCTTGCACGAATCGCCATTCGGTCGCCGCGGCGACGAAATTCCGCTCGCGAACCGGAAATTCATCAAGTGGAATCCCGGTGTGCTGGACTTCGATCTTTTTTTCGTCGCAACCAAGATCGACAACAGCGCGTCGCAACGATTCCGAGCGGACCAGAACAAACTTCACCGCGGCGAGCATCTGCCGCGTGGCTTCTCGATACGCCGGCTTGTTCATGTCTACGATCACGTCCGCGCCGTGAAAGGAAGCAATCGACGGTTTTTCCCATGTGCGAATTAGCGGCAGCAGATGCACGGCGATTTGCCCGAAGTAAATGTGCAATAGCTGAGCGTTCCTTCTTTCCAGAACGTTCGTTAGCGCACGCAATTCGCCCGGCGAAAGTTGCCACGGCTTATCGCGGACCTGGCGAAACCAGAAGCGCCTGAGAAAATGCAGCGCCGGTTTTGCGACGATGTCGATCTTATCGAACGGAAAGCGCGCCGCGTTTTCGCGTTTTCGGGCGATGATTACAGGAGAAACGCGCTTAAGCGCCGTGATTTGCCGGTAGATGTGCAGCATCTCCGGTTTCAGAAACGTCGCGCAATAGCAGGCGACGACCGGACTTCTTGTCATGTCGAGCGGAGTCGAGACATCTCTAACTCTTAACAATAAGAGATTCCTCCACTCCGGTCGGAATGACAAACTTCTAAAAGAGGATCTCGAAGAACTTGATGCCCTTCCATTTTCCCGTCTCCGGGTCGATGACGACGCTCTGCGCGGCCGTGCCGTACTTGGCGGGCGCCATCGGGTTGAGCATCTGGAGCGGGTTCCCGCCACGGACTGCTCGCGGAACCACTCCTTCAACGCTGGGTCGTTGTAAAAGCGGAGGCGGTGTGGCCATTGCTCTCACCGGTTGTTGCGGCCCGATCGGCGCCCGAAAACTTTGTGCGGAAGCAGTTATGGCCAGCGCCGACAGAATCGCAAACATCAACGTTTTCATATATTTTTCCTTTCCACCAAAGGCGTGCAAGTTCTTGCCCGTCGCAACGCCTGCCCGCATTATATACGTCGATGGACTATCTTGAAAAGGCCAGACGTGTTCTGGATATCGAAATTTTTGAGCTCACGCGACTGCGGGAGCGTTTGAGTGAAAATTTCTCCCGCGCGGTCGAGCTCATCAAGGAAGCAATCGATGCGCGCGGCAAGGTGGTCGTGATCGGCGTTGGAAAATCCGGACACATCGGCGCAAAAATAGCCGCTACTCTGACAAGCACCGGGTCCCCGGCCGTCGTGCTCGATTCCTCAAATGCTTTGCATGGCGATCTGGGCATGATCGCCGACGGGGACGTGGTGCTCACGCTGAGTGCGAGCGGCGAGACGGAAGAATTGCTCCGAATCCTGCCGGCGATCGCCCGGTTCCAAGTCAGGATCATTGCCATGTGCGGCGATCCGAAATCGACTCTCGCACAAAACGCGCATCTGCTTCTCGATGTAAACATCGAACAAGAGGCGTGTCCGCTAAATCTGGCGCCGACTTCGAGCACGACGGTGATGCTGGCACTGGGCGACGCGCTGGCCATGGTGTTGCTCGAAGCACGCGGGTTTAACAAGGAAGATTTTGCGAAGTTCCATCCCGCAGGTGTGATTGGCCGCAGCCTGCTCATGCGTGTGCATCAAATCATGCGCCCGCCGGAAGCGATGGCGATCGTGTCAACTGATGTTCCCATACGCGATGTCCTCAAAGCAATGACCAGTGTCCGGGCAGGTGCTGCAGTGGTGACTGGCGAAGATCGACAATTACTCGGGATTTTCACACACGGAGATTTCGTGCGGCATTTTCAATCCGATTCAAAGATCGGCGAACGACTGGTGGCAGATTTGATGACATTGAACCCGGTTACGGTGCACAAAGACAAATTAGCCGTCGAAGTTCTGAATCTGCTCGAACGCCATCGCATCGACGACCTGGTCGTGGTCGATGACCACAATGTGCCTGTGGGCATCGTCGATTCGCAAGACCTCACGCGGTTGAAACTTTTATAAGAGGAATGCTGTAAGGCCGGGTCGAAGATCCAAATCCCAAAAACCAAGTTCCAAGCAAACTTCAATCCCCAAAATCCAAACGGCAGCGTGCTGCTTGTTTTGAAAATTGAATATTGGAGTTCGGAGCTTGTTTGGATGTTGGAGCTTGGGATTTGGGATTTGCGGCAGGTTGCATCTCGCACCACGCGCGTGTAACGTCCGCCTCTTTTCACCAGTCATTTATCACTAATCACTCTTCTTCTAATGGCTGCGGCAAACGATCTTCGTAAGGGAATGGCGATCAAATACAACGGCAATCCTGCCATCGTACTGGAAGTCCACCATCGCACGCCGGGAAACCTGCGCGCATTCGTCCAGGCGATCATTCGTTACATCAACACGGGCAAGAGCGCCGACGTCCGCTTCGGCTCGACGGACAAAGTGGAGCTAGTCGAGATCGAGCGAAAAAACCTCGAGTTCAGTTACAAGGACCGCAACGGCTATCATTTCATGGACCCGGAGACGTATGACACCATCACGTTGCAGGAAAACCTGATCGGCGATTCCAAAGATTATCTGGTGGAAAACCTCTCGTTGCAGGTCCTGTATGCGGAGGGAAAACCGGTGCAGGTTGAGTTACCCGCATCCGTGAGTCTCAAGGTCGTCGAATCACCCGAAGGCGTGCGCGGCGATACCGCGAGCAACGTGACCAAACCTGCTCTGCTCGAGACCGGAAAGACAATCAACGTCCCGCTTTTCATCAAGGAGGGCGAGACGATCAAGATCGACACCCGGACCGGCGCATATATGGGCCGGGCGTGATCGCGGTTTTCGGGCTCCCCGGAATTCAAATTTCCTTTTCCAAATTCGTCGCAATCTGCGTAACCTGCGGATGACCTTGGCTGCAACGAAGCGACGATCGACCACCAATCGCGGAAAGCGGAAAGCGGGCCGCGCGGAAAAGATCGTCCGGAATGTCGCCCGGGCGCGAACAATCGTTCCGGCGTCCGACCCGCTGATCGTGCCCACGCGCTGGGTAAAATTTGTGTTCGCGATTTTTCTGCTGCCGATCTGCGCAATTCTCAGTCAGACATTTTTCACTGTCTTTGCGCGCGCGACCGTAACGCAACGGCTTTGGGCAGGCGAAGAGTTTTGGTTCTTCTCATTGGGCGCAATTCTCTGGCTGATCGCATTCCTCGGGTTGCCCCGCCCGATTGTTATCTACGTATTCGGGCATGAACTCACCCATGCGCTCTGGGTTTTGCTAATGGGCGGACGCGTCAGCCGGTTTCGCGTTGGCCGCGACGGCGGACATGTGGTGACGAACCGAAATAATTTCTGGATCGCGCTGGCGCCGTATTTTTTTCCGCTCTACAGCATTCTGGCGATCGCCACGTACGGCGTGCTCAGCCTGTTCCTCAACGTGCAGCCGTACGGGCGCCTGCTTTACGCGGTGATCGGGGCGACCTGGGCGTTCCATTTCACGTTTACCTGCTGGATGATCCCAAAAAATCAGACCGACCTGAGCGACCAGGGTACGTTTTTCTCACTCGTCGTGATCTATCTCATGAACCTGCTGCTGCTCAGCGTAATGCTCATTCTAGCGTCACCGCAGATTACCTTTGCAGCTTTCGGCGCAGATTTGCTGACGAATCTGAGCAACTTCTCGCAATGGATTGTCAATCTTTCTCAGGGGTTCGCGCGGCACTAATCTGTGTTAGAGATTCGTGATCCCCGCAAACGGCAGGATCGACAATGCGTCGCTGACGGAAACTCGCCGCCCATCGCGACGAATCTCGCGGCAGGTAAAAAGATCGTGCGCGTGCTCGAGCGACAGCGATTCCGGAAGACCGACACTCGTATCTTTCCACGTCTCAGCAACCGGCGGGAATCCGACACGCGAGGAGAGACGTGGTGCGATCACAATGATCCATTTGCCCGCGAGCTCGCGCGCAAAACTCACACAGCACTCTAAAAGTTCGTCGATCGTCGCAGTCGGCAATGCCTCGAGCATGTCGCGACGCTGTTTGTAATCGACGGGGCGCCGATTATCAGGATCCACCAGGCTGTAATCCCAAACTTCATTGCCTTGATAAATGTCGGGCACTCCGGGCGAAGTCAGCTTGAGCAGCGTCTGTGCGAGCGAGTTGATCGCTCCGAGACGGGCGATTTCCTGCGCAACGGGAAGAAAACCCGGAAGAAATTTGTTTCGCGGCGACGGGTCCAGGATTTTCGCAACGAAATCGCGCATCGTCGCGTCCCATTCTTCATTTGGCTGGATCCAACTCGTGTTGATCTTCGCTTCGTGGAGCGCCTTAGCCATGTAAGCTTGAATTCGCTCGGTGTATTCTGCCGTTGCCACTCCTTCCGGTTCACCCGAGGCCTGGATTGGCCAGGTTCCCAGCAATGTTTGGTAGAGCAGGTATTCCTCATTCGCGTCGGGCGCTTCCGCATCGTTGATCGTGCGTTTCCAGCGGCGATTGGCTGTACGCCAGCGTTGCAACGAGCGTTGCCAGAGCTCCGGCATTTCGGAAATGGCAAGCATTCGTGCGCGCACATCTTCGCTTCGTTTTGTATCGTGCGTCGATGTAGCAAGAAGCGTCGCCGGCCAATTGCGTTGTCGATAAAGATTGCGCTCGTGGAACGCCTCGATACTTATCCCGAATTGTTGCGGCTCGCCGCCGACTTCATTGAGCGCGGCCAATCGGTTGTAAATATAAAACACGGTATCCTCCAGCCCTTTGGCCATGATCGGCCCCGTAGCTTGTTGAAACTTCAGAACGAAATGGGTGTGAGCAGCGCGGGCTTCGGCATCGAGATTTTCTGGGAAGCGGAAGAGCAATACGTCGCGAAGAAAATTGAAAATTGATTCTTCAATTGCTGGGTTCCGGCGTTTGGCCGCGCCGATTGCACGCTCGATCACTTGTCGATCTTCCTCGCTGACCGGTCGGCCGGGCGCGAGATAGGTTCGATAAACGGGAAAACAGGCGATGGTTTCGCGCACGGCTCGCGCAAGGGCTTCGAGCGTGAAGTCGCGATACCAGCGGTTTTGCTCGGAGAGCCGATCGAGCATGCTGCCCAGAACATCGACATCGTTCGCCAGCGCCAGCTTCGTTACCTGCAGTTTCTTGGCATAGATCAGATGCCCAAAAGGCAAGGAGTGACCGATGAAACGATGGAACGCCTTTGTGATAGCCGTTTCGGCTGAAGAATCGACCAGCAACTGTCCTACCTGACTTGCAAAATCGTAGCCAGTGGTGCCGTGCACCAGCCAATCCTTCCGCAGCGTCTCGGTACCGGTGAGGATTTTCTCCGCGAGCATATACATGGCGCGACCGTCTTGAGGCAGGGCGATTCCCAGCGCCTTGGCGCAGCGCTGCTGAAGCTTTTCGAAATATTCGCGTGGCAAGTAAAGGCCGTCCGGATGATCGATGCGAAGGCCTGTCACCGCGCCAGTTCGCACCAGGTCAAGGACCAGCCGGTGAACGGTGTCAAAGACCTTCGGCAGCTCGATCCGAATCGCGGCCAAATCATTAACGTCGAAAAAACGGCGATAATTGATTTCTTCAGCCGCGACCCGCCAAAAAGCCAGCCGATAGGATTGCGCGTTGAGCAGCTCATCCAGCGCGTCGAAGCTGCGCGGATCACCCGGTTCTCCGTTGATCTTCGCCAGCGCCTTTTCAATTGCCTGTTGAACCTGCGGCGCTTCCACGCAGCGGCGCTCGAGGCGCCGCTTGATAATCTCCTTTTCGCGAATGCGCTCCGCGAT
>QHOD01000126.1 GCA_003218615.1 Verrucomicrobiota bacterium | reverse complement strand
CGTCGTCAAACAAGCTTTCATCGCGCCGCGGGTGCGCAAATGTCGCGTCAGCGCACGCGTGTCGATTCCTTGCGCCCCGGGAATTTCCCATTTTCGCAAATATTCATCGAGCGACATTTCGGAGCGCCAGTTGCTGGGCACCTCAGTTAATTCTTCTATAACGAATCCACGGACATGGGGCGAACGGCTTTCCTGGTCGAGCGAATTGGTCCCGTAATTTCCGATCAATGGATACGTCATCGCCACGATCTGCCCGTGATAGGATGGATCGGTCAGCACTTCCTGATAGCCGGTCATGGCGGTGTTGAAACAGATCTCGCCAACCTGTGTGCCGATTGCGCCAAAAGATTCGCCCTCGAAAAATCGGCCGTCTTCGAGGGCGAGTAGTGCGCGCATCGGCGTGAATTGTCGATCTTATCGGCGGATTTTCAAATGCGACGAAGCGATACGTGGTCCGAGAATCGAGATTTGAATTGGTGGTCTGTCGAAGTAACGAATCACGATTTAGCGAATCACGAAAATTTTACCCCGCTGGTGCCGTTTAGGTGGATCTCCCGTTCCCTTTTAGTAACGGGTGGATGGCCGTCGCCGCAGCGTCTGACTTCCAATGAAGGCGTGCCATGTTCTCCGGGCGACCGAGCCTCCTCAAGTTCGTCAATTATCGGTTCGGGAATCTCACCTGTAATCTCGAACATCGCAGGGTAAATTAATGAGAGCCGTCAGTTGAGAGTTGAGAGAAAAGCACTGGTTTTCTTCCCAACCCTCAACAAACGACTCTCACGCTGTCAAAGAACTATTCCCGCAGGGTCACGCTCAACTCGCGCTTCAACCGTTCGCGAATCTTCGCGTGCGCCACAGTTACTTCTTCATTAGTGAGTGTGCGATTTTTGTCGCGGTATGTCAATCTATATGCGAGCGATTTTCCGAAGGTGCCGGGAGCGATCCCATCCTGGCTTTCAAACAAGTCAAATAATTGCACGCTCTCGAGCAAAGGTTCTCGCGGTTCTTCAATTGCGCGCAAAACTTCCGCGTGGCTCATTTTCTCCGGGACGATCATTGCGATGTCGCGGGTTACGGTCGGAAATCTTTCGATCTCGCGAAATGTCTTTGCCGATTTTTGCTCTTCCAGCACAAGATCGGCTTGCAATTCCGCGAAGAGAACTGAACCCGGCGTCTCCAGTGCCGGTGTGCACAATGCGGGAAGTTGTCCCCCAACACCGATTACCTGCTCCTCAGAGCGAATTTCAGTGGCGAGAGCAAAATTGCGATTTTCAATCCGGCGAAACGATAAGCTCTTGATTGGCAGCGATGCGATCGCCCCTTTCAAATCGAAAAAATCGAGTCTTCGCTTTGTTTGTGTTCGCCAGTGCGGCGCACCCGTCGCATTTCCCCACAGCAGAATGGCGAAATGGCGTTCTTCTTTTCCAGTTGGCGGAACAAAAACGCGGCCGAGCTCGAAAATCGCAACGTGTTCTGTGCCCGCGCGCATATTTCGATCGAGCACCGCAAGAAGTCCCAGGAGCAAACTGGGCCGCAGCGCGACGTGATCTTCACTGAGCGGATTGCGCACCTTGATCGCATTTTCGCCCGAAGCGATCGAGTGTCGCGGAATCAATTTTGATGTGCGCACCTCGGCAAAGCCGCGCGTCAGCAGTCCATTACGCAAGGCAGATTCCAGGTCGTACCAGCGATCGGCCATGCTCGAAGCAGTAAACCGGCTCCGGTCTGTGCCCGCGATTTTCTGCACACCATAGGCCCGCACCACTTCCTCGATAAGATCGACATCACGCTGCAAATCCCGCCGATAACTCGGAATTTCCCATGTCGACGTTTCGCTCTTCCTCTGATTCCTAATCTCACCCTTGCTCAGCCCAAATCGTTCCAGGATTTCATCGACAGTCTTCGATTTAATCGCGATTCCCAAAACTTGATCGCACTTATTGTAGTCCAGCGAAACATCCGCGGGATTCGCGGGAAGTTCGCCCGCGGCCGCGATTTCTTTGGCTGGATTTCCGTCGGCGATTTCACGAATCAATTCGGACGCCCGTTGCGACGCGCGCAAAATCATTTGCGGATCGACGCCGCGTTCGAATCGATAACTCGCATCGCTCGGCAGATTGAGGTTGCGTGCCATTCGCCGAACAGTTGCCGGCAAAAAGTAAGCGCTTTCCAACAGAATATTTCGCGTTGATTCGGTCACACCGGTTTCCTCGCCTCCCATCACGCCGCCGATTGCGATTGCGCGCTCTTCATCGGCGATGACCAGGTTTTCCGACGTGAGTGAATAGTTGTTGCCGTCGAGTGCGAGAAACTTTTCGCCCTCGCGCGCGATGCGAACGTTGATGCCGCCTTTTAATTTATCGGCATCGAATGCGTGTGTCGGCTGGCCGAGCTCGAGCATCACGAAGTTCGAGATATCGACGATATTATTGATCGAACGGATCCCAACGCTCTCAATTCTCGCGCGCAACCAATCGGGACTCGGCCCAACCGTTACATTGTCGATCTTCCAGGCGGAGTAAAAAGGACACTCGCGCGGCGCGGAAATCCTTACGCCACGTGCCAGGGTGCGACCGCCAGGCGCGCCGTCAAACTTCGCGGCACGACGCAATTTATTTCCAGTGAGCGCCGCAATCTCGCGCGCCAGCCCGAAATGACTCAGCAGGTCGCCGCGGTTCGGCGTGATTTCGACATCGAGAATGGTGTCGCCCGGAAAAAGATCGACAATCGGCGCGCCAATTTTTGCATCAGAAGACAAAATCAAAAGGCCGGACGCATCTTCGCCCAAACCTAGCTCGATTGGACTGCAAAGCATTCCTTCGCTTTCGACCCCGCGCAGTTTGCTTTTCCGAATTTGCAATCCATTCGGTAACACCGCGCTTGGCAGCGCCAGCGGGACTTTGTCGCCCACTTTGTAATTGGTCGCGCCGCAGACAATCTGACGTTTCGTGCCGCTGCCGTCATCGACTTCACAAACCGTGAGGCGATTGGCGTTCGGATGCTGCGATGACGCGGTGATTTGCGCCACGATCACCTTCTCGATCTTCGCGCCGCGGGCTTCGATATTTTCAGTCTCAACGCCAGCGCGGGTCAGTAATTCCGCGATCTCTTCAGCGTTCTTCGGAAGATCCACAAATTCGCGCAGCCAGTTAACTGAGAATTTCATTTTCGTCCCTTTGTCATGTCGAGCGAAGTCGAGACGTCTCTCAAAAGTAGCAGCAAGAGATTCCTCGACTCCGCTCGGAATGACAAAAAAAGCTCATGCAAACTGCCTCAAAAACCGCAGATCGTTCTGTGCAAAAAGCCGGACGTCAGGGATGTCGAACAAAATCATGGCGAGCCGATCCATGCCCAGACCGAACGCGAAGCCGGTCCACTTTTCCGGATCGTAAGCTTTGTCGCCGCGCGCTTTGTTGACCGCTTCGAAGACCGCTGGATGCACCATGCCGCAGCCGGCGACTTCAATCCATTGTTCCCCGCCCTTCAACGCTTTGGATTTCACGTAGACTTCCAAGCTTGGTTCGGTGAATGGAAAAAAGTGTGGTCGAAACTGAACTAGCGTGTCCGGCCCAAAAATTTCGCGCATGAAAAATTCGAGCGTCCCTTTGAGATCGGCGACGCTTACCTTTTCATCAACATAGAGGCCTTCGATTTGATGGAACTGCGCGCTGTGGGTCGCATCGACTTCGTCGCGGCGATAACACGAGCCCGGCGCAATGACGCGCATCGGCGGCGGCGCGGCCTGCATCGCACGGATTTGGACGGTTGAGGTGTGTGTGCGCAGTAATCGACCGTCCGGCAGGTAAAACGTGTCCTGCTCGTTGCGCGCGGGATGTTCGGGCGGCGTATTCAGCGCATCGAAGCAATGCCACTCATCGTCGATGTCCGGTCCGTCGGCGAGCGCGAAGCCCATGCGCCGGAAAATGTCGATCGAGCGATCGAGCATTTGGGTGAGGGGATGCAGCGAACCGCGCTCACTTGGGGTGCCAGGCAGCGAGATGTCGATCTTTTCAAGCGCTTCGGTTTCCTTTTGGGAGCGTAGTTTTCCGGCGCGTTGTTCGATCGCGGCAGCGACAGCGTTGCGCGTTTCGTTAAGTAACTTCCCGACGATGGGCCGCTCCTCCTTGCCGAGCGTTTTCATTTGCTCGCCCCAGGACGAAACGCTGCCGCTGCGGCCGAGATATTTCACCCGGGTAGCTTCAAGCGCCTGCTCGTCGCGCGCAGATTCGATGTCGCGCAGGGCGTCGTCGCGCAGTTGTTCGAGCGGATGCATGAAACGAAACGTGAACGTCTAACCGTCAACGTTCAATGAATTTTGTACGGCGTTTCTGTGAAACGCCGTGGCGGCTGACACAGCCGCCCTACAATCATCACGCCGCTTTTTTGCTCTTCTTCTCGAGCGCGCTCCTGGCTTGGTCGACAATCGATTTAAATGCTGCGTCGTCTGTGACGGCGAGGTCGGCGAGAATTTTTCGATCCAACCCGATACTGGCGGCTTTAAGTCCTTCCGCGAACCGGCTGTAAGTCATGCCGTTGGCGCGCGCGGCAGCATTGAGACGTTGAATCCAAAGATAACGGAAGGTTCGTTTTCTGGTTTTGCGATCCCGATAGGACCAATATTGGGCCTTCATCGTCGCGTCCTTGGCGTAGCGGAAAAGTTTTGAGCGGCGTCCGCGATAGCCTTTTGCTTTTTTTAAAACTCGTTTGCGCCGCGCCCGGCTCGCCGGCGCGTTGGTGGCTCTTGGCATTTTGTTTTATCCTGCCATTACGGCATTCCTCTTTCAGCGAATTGTTGTTGGGTTTCTCTGCCCGACCTCATCCGCTGATATGGCCACATCTTTCGACGCATTGCCAGGCGGGCAGACAACTCCGCAAGGCGACAAGCGCAGCGGACAAAAATAGTAACCCCGGAAAGGCCTGTTTCACAACCCATTTTTCTGCGATGCTCGAATACTTATCGTAAAACATTCTGTCTAACACAGCACGTTCCACTTCCAAACTATCCGATGCGACTGAAGAGCCTTTTACAAAAACTGCCTCTTTTCTCGGACAAAGGTGATTCCGTCGAGCGCACCATCAAAGAGAAGCAGCGCGCGCAAAGAAAGAAGGAGAAGATTGTGATCCCGAACTTGCGACTTTCCTACGCGGAAGCGACGTCGCAATTGCTCGGGAAATATGATCGAGCAACTGCGATGTCTCTTGCCGTCGGCGGCGATTACGAATTCATGGGCGACGCGCTTCGTGTGCGACTGGAGCGCTTTGGATTGAAAGAGGGCGATTATCTGATCGATGTCGGCTGCGGCTCGGGCCGTCTCGCTTACGCGCTCTCGCTTTCCAAATATCGCGACACGATTCGTTACCTCGGAATCGATATTGTTCCCGCGATGCTTGAGTTTGCGGTTGAAAAATGTCAGTGCCCGTCCTGGCGTTTCGAGCTGGTTACCGACTTGAGAATTCCGGAAGCAGATGAATGCGCCGACATGGTTTGTTTCTTTTCCGTTTTCACGCACCTCATGCAGGAAGAATCGTTTATTTATCTACGAGAAGCCCAGCGTGTGCTCAAGCCGGGCGGAAAGATCGTCATATCTTATTTCGATATGGCCGATCCGAAGCACTGGGAAATCTTTGAATCGAATGTAAACTCGGTGCGCGGCCGGCAATCCAAACCGATGGATATTTTTCTTTCGGAAGATTTTCTAAACGTCTGGGCCCAAAAATTGAACTTGGAGATTCTGAATGGTCGCGCGCCAGACTGCGGTCAGCGAACCTGTATTCTGCAAAAGCTCTGATCCATCCTTTGGACTCGCTGGCTTGCAGCGCGGCTGGTGGTTTTGGATTGGCCGCGAAGTGCACTCAGCGTAAGATTTAACGCATGCATTGGCTTGGGCGTCATCGGTTGTTGATCCTGGCATTGATCTGCGCTTCGTGGACGGGCCTAATT
>QHOD01000125.1 GCA_003218615.1 Verrucomicrobiota bacterium | reverse complement strand
ACATTGTGATGCAACAGTCGGTCTCCGCCACGAAGGAGATTTTCAACATCTTGGACTCGGAGCCGAGCGTGCAGGACGCCCGCGATGCCTTTGAATTGCCTTACTCGGAAGGCCGCATCGATTTCGAAAATGTCACTTTCCGCTATGCCACTGGCTCGTCCGATGCGGTCAAGAATCTCAATCTTCGGATCGAACCGGGTAAGAATTACGCGCTGGTTGGAGCGAGCGGCGCGGGCAAATCAACCGTTCTGTCGCTGATTTTGCGCTTGTACGATCCGATCTCTGGCAGCGTCCGGATCGATGGCCGCGATTTGCGCACGCTCACGCAACAGTCTTTGCGAAAACAGATTGGTCTTGTCACCCAGGACACATTTTTGTTTCACGACACCATCTTTAACAACATCCAATTCGGACGCCTCGACGCCACTCCGGAAGAGGTTTACGCCGTGGCACGCACCGCGTTCGCGCATGACTTCATCATGGCGCAGCCGCAGGGATACGAAACGACAATTGGTGATAAAGGTTGCCTGCTCTCCGGCGGACAGCAGCAGCGGCTAGCCATCGCGCGCGCGCTGCTGAAAAACGCGCCGATTCTCCTCCTCGACGAAGCGACCTCGGCGCTCGATTCAGAATCGGAAAAACAAATTCAGCGCGCACTCGAAGTGCTCTCCGCCGGACGCACCGTGATCGCCATCGCGCATCGGCTCTCCACTATCTTGTCGGCCGACCAAATCGTAGTGATGGACCGCGGCCATATCAAAGAGATCGGCACGCACGGCGAATTGCTTCAGAAATCTGGGTATTATCGACGGCTTTACGACATCCAGTTCCATCGGCATCAGGAAGAACCCGAGCCGAGTGTTCTGCTAGAGGCGCTGACTTGAGTCGATGCTTTCACTTTTCGCGCGCTCCAAATTAGCCTTCTCGGAAAATGCCGTTTAATATCGACCTCCACACGCATTCGTTTTTTTCTGGCGACGGTGTTTCCAGTCCCGAAGATTTGATCGCCGCAGCGCGTGCCAAGGGCTTGCACGGGATCGCGATCACCGATCACAACACGTGTGATGCTGTCAATTATCTGCTCGAGAAAGGCTTGATGCGGCTCGACGGCTTACCGGTCGATAATTTTCTCGTCCTCCCAGGAGTCGAGGTGACGACCTCGGAGGGTCACCTGCTCTGTATCGGCGCCGAGTTGCCCTATTTGAAAGGGAAACCGGCGCGCGAGGTCTGTGAGATGATTCATGAACGCGGCGGTCTCGCCATTCCTCCGCACCCCTACGATTTGTTTCGCGCCGGGATCCGTTTGTCAACGCTGGAGACGCTGCCGATTGATGCCATCGAGGTTTTCAACGCTGCGACCACGCTGCGCCGCTACAATCGTTACGCGTTCAAGTATGCGCAGATTCGCGGGTTACCCATGACCGCTGCCAGCGATGCGCATCATGCCGCAACCGTTGGAACTGCGTACACGATTCTGAACACCGATGACTTTTCCGTGAAAGGAATTCTCGCGCAGATCGTTAAGAGTAACGAACTCACCCAAAAATACCTGACTCCGCGCGATAGTCTTCGCAAGACCTGGAACAATTGGCTGCGACTCCGCCGCCGCAAAAAGATCCCAGAGTTAGCCGCAAAAGACCGCAACCGCGGAAACGGAGGCTCATCCGACACCTGAATCCTGACTTCTGACTCCTGCCAATGTCCGCCTATCTGATTGTCGATCTTGAGATTGTCGATCCTGTCGGTTTCGAGGAATACAAGAAGCGCGTGGTCCCAATCGTCGAAAACTATGACGACAAATACATCGTCGCTGGAGGGCTATTGGAACCCGAAACGCATTGTCATGATCGAATTCCCATCGATGCAGCGCGTTAAAGAATGGTTCAGCTGCGAAGAATATCGTGAGCCGTCCAAAATTCGCCATCGCACCGCGAAAACAGAAATGATTTTGGTTGACGGTGTCTGACTCCGCCCACGTTCATTTCTGACCTCTGACTTCTCTCTGACCTATGCCCGCGTACGTGATCGTCGAAATCGACATTGTCGATCCTGTCGGCTATGAAGAATATAAGAAGCTCGCCGACGCGACGGTGAAAAAATATAGCGGCAAATACATCGTGCGTGGCGGCAAGGCTGAGACACTGGAAGGCGATTGGGACCCAAAGCGCATCGTTGTGCTTGAATTCGAATCGACGGACCGCGCCAAAGAATGGCTCAATTGCGAGGAATACCGCGAGCCGCGCAAAATGCGCCACCGCACCGCCAGAACGAACATGATCCTTGTCGAAGGCGTTTAATTGTAGCGACGCTTCCGGATGCCCTCCAGTGCGTTCTTGACGCTCCACATGGCGTCCATAATCTGAAATCCGCGCTCCGATCGCACGGCGCGCGAATCTAGCGTGAATATTCTAGCGGCTTTTTATCGCTCGTCGGTTGGGAAGAAAATGATCGTTGCCATCACTGGGATCATTCTGATCCTCTTTGTTGTCGGACATCTGTTGGGCAATCTCCAAATTTTCATCGGCCCGGACTGGATTAACGGTTACTCGCAACACTTGCGCGACCTTGGCCCGCTGTTGTGGCTGATCCGCATTTTCCTGCTCGTCACGGTTATCATTCACATTTACGTGACCATCCAATTGGCGATTGAAAACCGGCGTGCCCGGCCTGAGCCATACCTCGACAGGGAATATGTAAAAGCCACGTTCGCCTCGCGACACATGGTCATGAGCGGATTGATCGTGCTGGCGTTTATTATTTACCATCTGGCGCACTTCACCGTACGTGTAACTGATCCACGGTTTGCCTTGCTCAATGCGGACCCGCTCGGCCATTACGATGTCTACTCGATGATGGTTTACGGTTTCCAAAATTATCTTGTGTCGGGGTTCTACGTGCTCGGTCTGTTTTTGCTCGCGCTCCACTTGAGCCACGGATCATCCAGCTTTTTTCAGTCGCTGGGATTGAATGACAAAAAGCTCACCCCACGTCTTGCATTTGGCGGCCGGATCTTTGCCTGGCTCATGTTCATTGGCTATACATCCATCCCGGTTGCCATTCTGCTCGGACTCATCAAACCGGCACAGCAATTATGATTGGGACGCTGGACGCCAAAATTCCGCACGGACCGCTCGACCAAAAATGGCGGAGCCATCGCGATCACTCGCGATTGGTGAGTCCAAACAATCGGCGAAAGTTCGAGATCATCGTTGTGGGAAGCGGTCTCGCGGGTGGCTCGGCTGCGGCGACGCTCGGCGAACTGGGTTATCGAGTAAAATGCTTTTGCTTTCAGGATTCGCCGAGGCGAGCGCACTCGATTGCCGCCCAGGGCGGCATCAATGCGGCGAAAAATTACCAGAACGACGGCGACAGCGTTTACCGCTTGTTCCATGATACTATCAAAGGTGGCGATTTCCGTTCGCGCGAAGCGAACGTATATCGTCTCGCTGAAGTCAGTAATCAGATCATCGACCAATGCGTCGAACAAGGTGTGCCGTTCGCACGCGAGTACGGTGGGCTGCTCGCCAACCGCTCTTTCGGTGGAGCACAAGTATCACGAACGTTTTACGCGCGCGGACAGACCGGCCAGCAGCTTTTGCTTGGCTGTTATCAGGCGCTCTGTCGTCAAATCACCGCCGGCACCGTGCAGATGTTTCCGCAAACGGAGATGCTCGACCTGGTGATTGTGGATGGAAATGCCAAGGGAATCATTACGCGCAGCCTGCGCTCCGGAAAGATCGACAAGCACGCGGGCGACGCCGTCGTGCTCGCGACCGGCGGTTACGGAAATGTTTTTTATCTATCAACAAACGCGCGTGGTTGCAATGTCACCGCCACCTATCGCGCTTACAAAAAGGGCGCGCTCTTCGCGAATCCGTCCTTCACACAAATTCATCCCACATGCATCCCCGTCAGTGGCGAACATCAATCGAAATTGACTCTCATGTCGGAGTCGCTGCGCAACGACGGGCGCGTCTGGGTTCCAAAGCGCAAAGAAGATCGCGAAAAGCCGCCTGGCGAAATCTCCGAAGCAGACCGCGATTACTATCTCGAGCGAAAATATCCGAGCTACGGCAATCTTGCTGCGCGCGATATTTCATCGCGAGCGGCCAAGGAAGTTTGCGACGAAGGCCGCGGTGTCGGCCCAGGCGGGCGCGGTGTCTATCTCGATTTCGCGGATGCAATCAAGCGCCTGGGCGAAGATACGATTCGGGAACGATACGGCAATTTGTTCGAAGTTTACGAAAAGATCACGGGCGAAAATGCCTACAAAGTACCAATGCGAATTTACCCCGCGGTGCATTACACGATGGGTGGGCTGTGGGTGGATTACAATTTGATGAGCAACGTGCCCGGTCTGTTCGTGATCGGTGAAGCGAACTTCTCCGATCACGGGGCCAATCGGCTCGGGGCCAGCGCGCTCATGCAGGGTTTGGCCGACGGCTATTTCATTTTGCCCTACACATTGCCGAACTATCTCGCCAGCCAGATGGGAAAACGGCCGCCAGCGGATTCTCCAGAATTTCAGCAGGCGGAGAGCGATGTCCGGACGCGGATCCGGAAGTTACTCGATGTCGATGGAAAACGTTCACTCGATTCCATCCACCGTGAGCTCGGTCTTCTTCTTTGGGACAAATGTGGAATGTCCCGGCACGCCAAAGGACTGCGCGAGGCGCTCGTGAAAATTCGGGAGTTGCGCGAAGAATTTTGGCGCAATGTCCGTGTGCTCGGCAAAGACGAGGATTTTAACCAGTCGCTCGAACGCGCGGGTCGCGTCGCCGATTTTCTGGAATTCGCGGAGCTGATGTGCATCGACGCTCTCGAGCGCAACGAATCGTGCGGCGGGCATTTTCGCGAAGAACACCAAACGCCCGAAGGCGAGGCGCTGCGCGACGACGAAAACCAAGCCGCAGTGTTTGCGTGGGAATTTCAAGGCGATGGAGAATCGCCAACACTGCATCGTGAACCGTTACATTTCGAAACCGTCCATCTAACGCAGCGTAGTTATAAGTAATCTGTCATTCCGAGCGAAGTCGAGGAATCTCTCATTTTTCTTATTAATGAATTTTAAACTCAAGATTTGGCGCCAGAAGGATCGGCAATCCCGCGGCAAGCTCATCGATTATGAGGTGCGCGACATTTCGTCGAACACGTCGTTTCTCGAAATGCTCGACATCCTGAACGAAAATTTGCTTGGGCGCGGCGAGGAACCGATTGCGTTCGACTCCGATTGTCGCGAAGGCATTTGCGGCATTTGTTCGCTGACGATCAATGGCGAGGCCCACGGCCCCGATCATCCCGGCGCGGTCTGCGAGCTTTACATGAGAAAATTTCGTGATGGCGAAACTATCGTGGTCGAGCCGTTTCGGGTGAGATCATTCCCTCTCGTCAAGGATCTGGTGATCGATCGAAGCGCACTGGATCGCATTGTGCAGGCCGGGGGATTCATCTCCGCCCGGGCTGGCTCCGCTCCAGAAGCGAACTCGACCCCAATTCCGAAGCACGATGCCGATCTGGCAATGGAAGCTGCGGCCTGCATTGGCTGCGGCGCGTGCGCAGCCGCCTGTCCGAATGGGTCGGCCATGCTCTTCACTGCCGCAAAGGTCTCTCACCTGTCGCTGCTGCCTCAGGGGCGACCTGAACGCGTCACGCGCGCGTTGAAAATGGTGCAAATCATGGATGCGGAAGGCTTCGGTAATTGCACCAACACCTACGAATGCGAAGCGGTTTGTCCCGCCGAGATCAGCGCCAGTTTTATCGCAAAATTGAATCGCGAATACGCGCACGCTATACTGCAACGCGGCACCGGCGAATAATTCCGCGTCTGTTCGCGTATTAGACCGTCTCGCAAGCGCAGGTCCACAGCTCTGGGTCGAGCTCCGCTTTCGCGCGCTTCGCAACAACATCGACATCTGCCTTCGGGCGCATGACCGTGAAAACCGTTGAACCGGAACCGGACATCAGCGCGGCGCCGACTTCCGGTTGCTTGAGCAACCACATTTTTAATTCCGCGAGGAAGACAAATTTTTCGAAGACCGGGCGCTCGAGATCGTTCACAAAAGATTGG